>JAFNAU010000268.1 GCA_017860335.1 Bacteroidota bacterium | reverse complement strand
CATTAACTTATCGTGGATAGTTCCGGCGTTGTCATTTCCGCCTATTTCTATTGTCTTTTGAAGGATGATTTTTCCGGTATCAATTTCGTGAGTCAGAAAGAAAGTGGTGGCACCGGTGATTTTTTCTCCGTTGATTATCGCCCAGTTGATGGGAGCGGCACCCCTGTATTGTGGCAGCAGTGAAGCGTGCAGATTGAAGGTTCCGTATTGGGGCATGTTCCAGACAATCTCGGGCAACATGCGGAAAGCGACAACAATCTGTAAATCGGCTTGCAGGTTTCTCAGCTCCTGCAGAAATGTTTCATCTTTCAGTTTTTCGGGTTGCAGGAGGGGCAAATTCTGAGAAAGAGCGTATTCTTTCACGGCTGAGAATTGCATTTTATGACCGCGTCCGGCAGGTTTGTCAGGCATGGTTATCACTCCCGCCACGTTGTAATTATTTTCCACCAATGCCTTCAGGCTTTCCACCGCGAATTCGGGTGTACCCATAAATACAATACGTAAATCTTCTTTTCTTTTAATCATAATCCCTGAATTTTGATGGAGCAAAGTTATTAAAAGTGTTGGTTTATTTAAACTACAAAACCCACCGGATGGTGGGTTTTGTAAGTTTTAATCTATATTACTTTTTATTTATCATAGAAGAAAGAACATCTGCGGTTACCCCTGAATTCTGTTTTGGGTTCCAGCAACCGACCTTTACCGTTCACAATAATCCTTGCAGAATCAATATTATACTTTGTGATCAGTTCTTTTTTAACTTTATCGGCTCTTCTCTGGCTAAGTTTAATATTATATTCCGGTGTTCCTACATAGTCGGCAAAACCTCTCACTTCGACAATGAGGGATGGATCAGCCTTCATTTTTTCGGCAACCAGCGATATTGCTTTATATCCGGCAGCATCAATATCGGACTTGTCGAAGCCGAAATATACTCCCGAGTCATCAATCACATATCCCCCCTTTATAGGCCTTCCCCAAAAATCAACCGCTGTATTGGCAGGTGTATTTGGTTCGCGGTCTCTGTTATCCGGAACTCCATCAGCATCAACGTCGCGGGAGTGATTACAGCGGGTGTTGCGAGTCTGTTTTCCAGATCAGTAATTCGTTTTTTCAATTCAGTAATACTTTCCATCGATGGCTGCATATCCTTGATTTTATTTACACCCGGTCTCAGCGCATCAAGTTCCTTCTGTTGAGCCGCAATTTTATTTTGCAATGCTAGTATATCCTTACCTGTTGGATTATCATATCTATTAAACTGATCCATATTCAGATTACGGACATGATCCTTATTTTTTGCATTGAATTTCCAGCGAAGCTGCAGGGTTCCCAGCGCGATGTAATCATTCGTTACGCCCCAATAGTTTCTTCCGTCCATGTTATCCTTATTGTACGTACGGTACTGTAATTTTGTTCCTAAAGCTAAGCTTTTACTAAAATTATATTCAAGGATGGCTCCGATAGGAATTACCAGTGCGCGTCCATCGGTAAAATGCTGATCATAATCTAAACCATAAAAACCCGAAAGGGAATTGATTGACACAGGTCCGTCGATTGTTGTTTTGTAATCGACACTGTAAAAGGACAGCCCGGCACCAAGAGTTGCCCATAAGCCCCATTTTGTTTTAGAGTTTCTGTTGAATGCCTTCAGCATGTTTATGCCTAGGAAAAAGTCGGCATCACGTGTCAGATTTTCCAATGAATAATAAAAACCGCTTGCTTTTACAGGTAAATTGTAATACTCCACTCCCATGGACCACGCGGGATTTATGGTATATTCGAGTGAACCACCATAGCTGAGACCCATAACTGAATTTGGAATTATTTTATTATAATCCTGTTTGACATCGCCGTCAAACTTATTAACTCCGCCTTCCAGCGTTAAAGACCAGTTTGACATTTTGAAGTAATTTTGTGAAAATACCGGCAATGAAATACTTAGAAGCAGCAAATAGATAAACGTCTTTTTCATAAAGCTTTAATTGTGAATATTTATAAATATGATTAGTATCCGAATATTTTACAAAAGTAACATTTTTTTCATTACGCTTATTAATATTGTTGATTTTTTCAATAAATTCAACAAATAATATCAAATAATATTAATTAAGAACAGACTATGTTATTACTTCACGATTTCCACCTTTTGTGTCGCGGTCATATTCTTATTCCGGTATTCAACCCGTTCCACGACTTGTTCAGCGAGGTTGTGGAAAGCCATTGAGGTTATGCTGTCGTTATTAACAGCAATGGGCTTACCTGCATCACCACCTTCCCGGATGCTCTGCACCAGCGGAATTTGCCCCAGTAAAGGTACCCCAAGTTCTTCTGCGAGTTTCTTACCTCCGTCTTTGCCAAAAATATAGTATTTATTTTCAGGCAGTTCGGCTGGTGTAAACCAGGCCATATTTTCGATAATACCAAGTACCGGTACATTAACCTTCTCACCCATAAACATATTAATTCCTTTTCGGGCATCGGCAAGCGCCACGTCCTGAGGTGTTGTAACCGCTATTGCACCTGTAATTCCCATGGTTTGCACAAGGGTGAGATGTATATCGCCGGTTCCGGGAGGGAGATCCATAATAAAATAATCCAGTTCACCCCACATGGTATCGGTGATAAGTTGTTTCAGGGCATTACTGGCCATACTTCCGCGCCATACGAGCGCGTTCTCCGGATCGACAAAGAAACCGATTGACAGGAGTTTTATTCCGAATTTTTCAATGGGCTTCATCAGCTGTTTTCCATCGATTTCTTCTACAAACGGACGCTCATTTTCCACTCCAAACATTTTGGGGATGGACGGACCGTGAATATCGGCATCAAGCAGACCAACTTTGTAGCCAAGCGAAGCCAGCGCTATTGCCAGGTTGGAAGACACGGTTGACTTGCCAACACCTCCCTTTCCCGAAAATACCGCGATAATATTCTTAACGTCTGGCAAAATGGATGCGGGTTTAGGTTTGGGTAGTTCCTTGGTAACTATACTGATGTTTCCTTTTATTTCAACGTCTTCTCCTATATAGGCCAGGATTGCCTGTTCGGCTGCACGAACGACCGATTTTGCAAAAGGGTCGTTGGGCTTTTCGAAAAGGAGGGAGAAACTTACCTTGTTATTTTCAATTCGGATATTATCCTGAACCATTTCGGAAGATACGATATCATTTCCGGTCCCCGGATAGCGGACATGTTTCAATGCCTCAAGAATTAAATTCGGATAGAGTGTCATTTGTTTTTTTAATTTTAGAATGATTTTGGATATGTAATCCATAAACAATTAAGACCATCTATTGTTGACGTCGATAGCGCTTAAAACTGCGATAAATGTCTTGTTCGATGTCAATATCCGGTTCAAGCAATGTTTTTCCGGCCAGGGGATGGAATGCTATATATTTGATAGTCAATCCTCTTTCGAGCCATTGTTGCTCGTAATACGTTTTAATGCCAAGTACCGGATTTTTTTCATGTTCACCGGCATAAATATCGTCTGTACGGCCAATAACCGGGAAATTATTCAACTCGACCATGGCACAGGTGTAGGTAAACATAAAATTACTGTCGGTTTTGAGGTGAATAACCCCGTCCGGTTTCAGGAATTTGAGATATGAACTTATAAAATTAGTGGCAGTGAGTCGTTTGGTCGTTTTTTTCATCTGCGGATCGGGAAAAGTAAGCCAGATTTCGCTTACTTCACCGGCAGCAAAAAAGTGAAAAATCATTTCAATGTTTGTACGGATGAATGCTACATTTTTGATCTCGTTGACAAACGAATCCTTCGCCCCTGTCCACATTCGGGCCCCTTTGATATCCACTCCGATATAATTTTTCTCAGGGAACCTGCGTGCCAGTTCCACGGTATATTCTCCTTTTCCGCAACCCAGTTCCAGTACTATCGGATTT
>JAFNAU010000267.1 GCA_017860335.1 Bacteroidota bacterium | reverse complement strand
TTTTAGTATACAACGAATTCATTTTTGATAAAATTACCTAACGCTTTTTAACCTGAACTTATACGAAGTTTGTTTCTCAAACTTTCTGATAAAGGTAAATATGGTTATGCTGGTCACAACAACAGCCAGACTGTCGGCAACAGGCATCGAAAACCAGATAAAAGCACCTGTCTGGCCAGACTTAGCAACATGGATATTTTTGCTTTCCCGATTGACTGAAAGAAACTGGTAAATACAATTTGAGAACCAACAAGCGGTAACATGATAACAGATATCCTGAGGGCATTTGCTGATATGCTTTTCAGTTCTTCATCTGTTGTAAATATACTTACCATTACCGGCGAAAAAAACGTGGAAAGCAAAAAACCAATGGCTGTAACAATAGTTGCAATAATAGCCGCCCTGGTAAGCGTGCTGAACATTCTGTCATAATTCTGCGCTCCGTAATTATACCCCAGTATAGGTTGAATACCCTGATTAAGCCCGATAATAAACATCAGAAACAAGGTAACTATGCTGTTCTGAATACCAAGCGCTCCGACTGCCAGATCGCCGCCATGTTTGAGTAATGCTATATTCAGCAGTACGATTACCATACTTGAGGCAATCATCATACTAAATGGCGACATACCGATATTCAGAATAGACTTAATGATTTGTTTATTCAGATGAAAATTTCTTTTGTGAAAACGTATTATTGATTTCTTCTGCATAAAATGGGTCAGTACCCATACAGATCCCACAAAATAAGAAATATTTGTTGCGTGAGCGGCACCGGCAATACCCCAGTGAAAACCAAAAATAAATAACGGTGCCAGACAAACATTTATCCCTGAACAGATTATCATTGTCAGCATTGCTTTTTTAGGATAACCGGAAGCACGCATAATGTTGTTGAATCCAAAATTCAAAGCCGATAAAATGCTGCCTGGAATAATTATACGCATAAACTGTCTTGCATACTCCAGTGTATTTTCACTTCCTCCGAAAAGTACGAGTATCGGGTTCATGAATACTCTTGAGAGTATTATTACGATCCCTGAAATAATAAATGTAAGCATTAATGCATTTGCAAGTATCTTTTCCGCACGATCTTTATCGCCTTCACCCAACCGGATGGATATTCTGGAAGCAGCCCCTGCTCCGACAAGCATAGCAAAAGCTGCCAGAAAATTCATAAACGGAAATGTCAGCGCGAGACCCGAAATAGCCAGCGGACCCACCCCCTGTCCTATAAACATACGATCAATGATATTATACATAGAGGATATCATCGTACCAACAATGGCTGGTAAGGAATACATCCACAGCAATTTGCGGATATTCATCGTTCCCAGGTTACTTTCAGCAACATTATTCATCCCAATAAATTTTATTTTTCAGAAATTAATACATAAACGGCTTAATCAAAAAAAAACGGCTTTACAGAGTAAAACCGGTTTTTTGTATCAATTTATTCTTAGTTAGAAATCGTACTCAAAAGCAGCATACCATCCTCTCAACCGTTGTGGCGAACTTTTATCTTTACTGATACTGTTCATCCCCCAGTCATAACCACCTTTCACCCGGTATTGCTTCCATTGCACACCACCACCGGCACCAAGCATTACTGAAAAGCGGTTAAGTTCTGTTTTATACAAATTATATGTACCTGTAGCAATATCAATCGGGAAACCTTCCACAACCGGTAATCCATAAACTGTTACATCGGATGACTGAGCTAAACCGATATTGAATACAGGACCTGCATATCCGAAGACTTTCAATCCCCAGAATATTGGAAGTGTATATATCAATCTTACCGGTACATCAATTGAGTGACCTGTGTATGAATAATTAACACTATCACCAATAGTATATATTTGTTGTTTTTTCCCAAACATGTACGAATACTTCAATCCAGTTTCAATTCCAAAACCATGCTTGAGGGGATACTGAGCATTCACTCCCAACCGGATTACATGATAAGGCGAAGAACTAGTATAATCGCCATACCGATAGTTGTGAGCATAGCCTGCTTCGAACCGGTAATCAAGCTTTTTGGTTTCCAGAGTATCGGTTTTCACCGATTGCGCCTGGAGTTCAACGGCTGTCAATGAAAATAAAACGAAAAGAATAGCTAATAGTCTGAATTTCATTTGAAATATATTTCTTTATAAATAATTACTGATAATACTAATTCCTTATTTCCCGGTTGCATTTTCCGGTAAAATTTTATCTATATTTTTGCAAAAATAGTGATAAATACCTACATACGCTACAACACAAAACGTTTATTAACACAAAAAGGACAAGCCCCGATTAGCCTGTCCTTTGCGGGATAAAACAAAAATTTTATCTGATTATCAAAATGTATATCCTAATGATATTTTAATATTGTTTTCCCTGTATGATCCACTGCTGGTTTTGTCCCTGTCAAAAAGACCCAGGTCATAACTTGCCCGGAGTGAAATCCCCGTGTACTTAATGCCCAGACTTAAACCTATTTGTGTATCAAAGCGGTTGAAATCGGAAGGTGAAGCATAAATGCTGGCTCCTTTGTCAGTCAGACTGCTGACAATTTTACTGTCAACATAGTTCTCTTTTTGCTGATATTTACTCAATGCATAGTTGAAATTTGGTCCGGCTCCGATTTGTACAATTAAATCATCGGCTAAAGGCAATGAATAAATAGCCCGCAACGGAATATCAATTCCCTGACCTATTATACGGTTTTGTCTCCAGGTCCCGCTCGTTCCGACTGTAATTTTCGAAACAACGGTGTTATTATAATTATACAATATACCGGCCTGAACACCAATTTGTTCCTTGATATTATAGGTTAATACCGGTCCTACATGAAACCCATTGAGATTTCCGTACAATAGTGAACTCTTTAATTTGGGCATAGAATAATTATAACCACCCTGAACACCGATATCAATTTTCTTTTGGGTAAAAGCCGGCTGACAAATCAGGGCTATTAGTGCTATCAGAATAAATCCGTTTTTCTTCATGTTGTATGTGTTAAAA
>JAFNAU010000005.1 GCA_017860335.1 Bacteroidota bacterium | reverse complement strand
GATATTTTTTGATAAACCTTTGAGGAATTGTAATTCTTGCAAGGTGCGTTTTGAAACCTCACGAGCCAATATTCCCGAAGCTTTAATATCACCGGATTGGTCCGCGACGGCATATTCCCAACCGTTTTTGCCATTGCTTAACAGCGTATAACCATCTGAGCTTTCAGCCCAGTGAACTCTTTCATCTCCTTTGAGCTGAACCGTAATCACCGAACCATCGGGTTGGGTGTACTTTATTGGGCCTGGATATGCCGGAACGGCATATGCTTTAGAGAATAAAACAGTAACTAATATCACCAAAAACAGAAATTTCTTCATTCTTTTACGATTATTTTATTTGTTATGATTTTAATACGCCTTGTAAGACTGTTTAGATTTAGGATACAAACAAGCCACAAAAAAGTTATTTTTAAGCTGAAAAACAACTTCATCAGCCTTGCTTGTAACAATTTACAAAGATAATTAAATTTGTATAATCGCAGTAATGAGTTTTGTAATTATGACATCTCTATGCAAAAAAACACATGAATTATCTTAAGCAATGATAACTAATTCGTTATATGATATTTGTGTATATAAGAATTTATGCACTATCGAACCTGACAGTTAGAAAGGCAAGCATAAGTCATTGACAGACAAAAAGTATTCTTTTCAGTATATCTCCAAATTAGCACCACAAGAGGGTTTTTTCATTAATTAATAACTGATTTTTTTAGAGTAATACGAAAGGTTTCTAAGCTTATCTCTTCACAAGAATAAAATCAAAAATAATTAAAGAGGCCATTTCAATATAAAATTGAAACAGCCTCTTTTGTGTAAAATAGAAAATTTCCAATACACTATCATGTTACTCAAATGACAGTCAATACAATAATAAACCTTTTTAAGTGATGACGTTTATTCAAATCTGTTTTGGGAGTTGTTGTTTTCTTATAGCTATTATCCTTCTGCTGCTTAACAGAACAGCATCCGGTATAAAAGTATTCATCTCAACTTTTATTCGAAATTTCCAACGAGATGATTTACATGCTTGAAATAACCTCAGCCAATCAGGCTTATAAACGATTGAACTCCCTGATGATTCATGTCTAAAGCTCTTACATCGTTCAACAAATCCATTGATTTATCAGTTTGCCCCAACCCGTAATAACCTAATGACATCATATATTTGCAATGGATTACATTTCTCAGATTGAGATTATCTTCCCATATCAGCAAATCCGGAAGTGAAACAGCAAAATAATCAAGCTTAATATTATCTGACAAATGACTTTCCCCATAAGAGATCAATTTATCAAATATAATTTTTGCTTCATTAGCTCTGTTTAATTTCAGCAGGGCAAGTCCCTGATAGAAGATTTTATCGGGTTTCTGATCATTATAGAATATTGCCGCTACCGGTTCAGAATTACCTTTTATGGCCAACTCCCAGAAATGGGTGGCTTCCTGGTGCAGGCCCATACCTTCATGAGCACAACCTAACCAATAATAGAAATCGTTTTCCTGCGCACCATACAGTTTTCCTTCACCCAGATTATGAGGATGCTCCAAACATTCATTCAATAACCGGATTGCTTTTGAGTAATTTTCTTGTTTAATGGCAATCTTAGCTAACTCAACCCTTGCAAACTGATATTGCGCTGTCACTTTCCCTTCGCCGCCTTCCCATGGATGGAAAATTCTATTGTCAATAAGTTCGATTGCTTTTGCATAGTCACCTGATTGATTGTACAAAGTTGCTCTTTCGAGATAAACGTCATCTCGCTGTACCACAAGATCAATATGTTTTTCCAAAAGCTCAAGTCTTTCACTGTGAGAACGACACAAACGTTTGTATAAATGATCCAACTCCATTAAGATCCGGGCATCAGTATTATCAAGCGCAAATGCCCTTTCTAAATATTCAACCGCTTTTTCTGTCTCATTCTGTTTGTTGAAATATGCAAGAGACAGATTACGCAAAACTGTTGGAAATGCAGCATCAATCCTTTCGGAATTCTCCCAACAATAAATGGCTTCCTGGTACTGTCTTTTATCGTACCACAAATTACCTAAATAATAAAAAGCCTTTGAGTCATTTGGATTAGCTTTCTGAGCATATTCCAATGCGAAAATTGACTCCAAACGATTAGGAAAGCAATAACCGGGAGCATGAGATGCTGCTTTCGATAAAACTGATTGATTATCTTTATCCTCCTTTGATAGTGCCCAGGCCATATAGTAATAGGTCATCGGTGTAGTTGCACAAACCTTAGCTCCTTCTTCTAAAATCTGAACAGCTTCAGGGTACATACCGGCTTGAATATAATCGAGCGAAACAATCTCATAATTATAGATTTTGTTACGCATGACCTTATGCATATTATCCAGATCGGCCTGATTTTTCGATAGTAAATACTTTTCATACAGACAACCGAAATTGAACTTATCTATTTTCAGCGACTCTTCTATCAAGACCAATGCTTCCTCTGATTTTTCAAGTTTTCGAAGTATGGCTGATTTTAAGGCCCGCCCTTTAAGATGATACCAGTTGCGTATCAATGATTTCTCAATTTCAAAAAGTGCTTCATTATATTGTCCCCTCATGCATGATATCTGAGCACAACTAAAATACCCTGCATCCTGCCAGGCTGCATTCCAACATGATTTATAGAATGCATCGTAAGCCTGTTTAATTTTATTTTGATACAACAAACATAAGCCTAAATTATAATGAGGCTCACCATCGTAAGGATTTGGATTGTGTTGTAATTGCGTTTCTATCGCTTTGTGGAAATAAGGTTCGGCTTCACTGATTTTTCCATGTCGTAACAACCAAAGTCCCATTGCATTATTGTTGCGCACATCCGACGGATCACGGCGCAAAGCTTCCTGATAATAATCTGTTGCTACATATGTTGCATGACGATATTGTTCAATATGCAATCCGGTCATATACAGTTGCTCACAGGTGGACACTTCTTCAGGCGGCAAAGCAGCTTTCGCAACATCTACATCCCGACATTCATTTAGTTCAGTTTTGATTGACAATAATTCCCCACCGGTATCTGAGATAACGGTAAGAATAAGATCCTGCAACTGAATTTGTCCAACCTGTATTTCCCTGACATAAACTTCCTCCGGCGAAAGAGCAGTCACTTCGGAATACAGCAAACGCCCGTCAGTATGTTTCAGCTCTATTTTTGCCTGTTGCATTCGGGAAGTTGCAAAAACTTTAAAGACAATGTTTTCATCCACTTTGTCCATATTAAGCAATATATCCTGTGAAGCATTTTTCACAACACCCAATTCGCGGTATGGAAGAAAATATTGCGTAAAAGTCTTTTCCTCGTATGGCTGCATCCAGCTGAAATCCGGCTGATTGTCGGTATAAACACCGGCCATTAGTTCAATATAAGGTCCGTCTTCGTCGGTTAAGTTACGATCCCACGCTTTACCGAAATCGCCGTTACCCCAGGTCCATTGCTTTTTACCCGGAGAGATATGGTGGTTTGCCACATGGAGCACACCGGATTCTGTGTCATTTTCGTAACCACCCACAAAGTTAAATTCCGAATTGATAGCCATATACGAAGTCGGTACAGGAATATTCTTATAATTAGATATATCAACACCTGCGGAATAATCGATTTTATAATAAGTACCTGTAGCTATTGGGAATGTGGAAAAATCTCTTTTACCATGATCAAACACAGCATGTACATCTGGGGGAAATACCGATTGGTAAAAATCATTCACCGATACAGCAGGATTGGCCCACCACAGAAATGTTTGCGGAACAGGTGTAGGATTATACAACTTTACTTTAATTTCGAGATAAGCTTTGCCTGGATAGAGTGTGAATCCCGCCATACCCTTTTGATGGAACATTATTTCATATTCATTCACCCAAACCGTTACACTACCATCAGGATTATTCTCAATGATATAATCCACAGGAAGAAACGTACTTGGACGGTGATGCTGAGGCCAGTTAAATTCAATACCTCCTGAAATCCACGGTCCGGTAAGTCCAACCAAAGCAGGTTTTATCACCTGATTGTAATAGATAAAGTGACGTTGTTTTATTTTATCATAGGCCATCTGAACGCGTCCTCCGAGTTCGGGCATAATCATCACTTTAATATATTCATTCTCAAGAAAAACTACGTTGTACACCTTATCTTTTTTTTCATCCGATATCTTTTCGATAACCGGATAGGGATACACCACACCGCTGCTACCCTGATAAACTCGTTTCTCGAGGAATATGGGATTTTTCTCCGCTTCACCGGTTTCATATGTAGGTATTTCAACTTCTTCACTCCATACACGAACAACACTTCCGTTCACTGTAGATTTTATCAGATATTCAGTAATATTTTCCACCTAATTAAAAAATTTAAATAAACAACACAATTATGACACAATAAAATATCTCTATTTAACCAGTTCTTTTTCGATATCTTCCAATGATTTACTTTTTGTTTCGGGTAGTTTCAATATGATAAATACAAAACTTACCAGACATATTACTGAATACACCCAGAACGTTCCGTATGCTCCTAATGATGCATTCAGCAAGGGGAAAGTATAGGTAAGAACAAAACAGGCCGTCCAAAGGGCAAACGTTGCCAGTGCCATAGCAGCCCCCCGTATACGATTTGGGAAGATTTCAGACAAAATCACCCATGTAATGGGAGCAAGTGACATAGCATAAATAGCGATTGCGATTACAACTAACGATAACACGGCGATGCCTTTGAGCTGAAAATAAAACGCGGCACCTAGAAATATATAAGTTATGGCCAATCCTACAGACCCCAGTATCATTAATTTTTTTCTTCCCCATTTATCAACAGTGAACATAGCCACAAGAGTAAAAACCAGATTTACACTTCCGGTGATTACAATATTAAATAAGGTATCACTCACTCCATATCCGGCAGCAGTAAATATTTCTTCGGCATAATTAAATACGGTGTTAATACCACACCACTGCTGAAAGACTGCTATTACTATTCCTATTAATAGTATATTGCGGAGCTTAGGGTCGAAAAGGGCTTTAAAATCCACTTTTTCAGTAATATCATTCATGGAATTGTGGATATTCATCTGTTCATCGCGCGCATACTCTTCTCCGCCTATTTTTACAAGAGTGGGTATGGCTTTATCGTCCTTATGAGCTTTAATTAACCAGCGGGGGCTTTCCGGAAGAAAAAGTGTTAATTCCAAAAACAGAATTGAAGGAACTGCACAGGCATAGAACATCCATCTCCACGCAAACTGACCATTCCATGAAGCTCGTATAAAATCATCTGTAGCCCCAACAGGCACTTCTTTGGCAATAATCATATTGACTATTTGTGCTCCAAGAATTCCGACTACTATCGTCAATTGATTAAGAGAAACAAACCGGCCTCTTAAATGTGCCGGAGCAACTTCAGCTATATACATGGGCGAGAGAGCTGAAGCTAGTCCAATTCCGACACCACCTATCAAGCGAAACAGAATAAACAGATAATAGGTATTCGCCGCACCTGTACCTATCGATGCAACGGTAAATAATAATGCAGAAAAAAACAGTGGCCATTTCCGGCCAAAACGATCACTCACCACTCCCGAAGTAACCGCTCCGACAACACAACCAATCAGAGCTGCGCTCATAGCCCAGGCTTGTAAAGTAGGATAATTTACAATATCAAAGAATCGCTCGTAAAAAGGTTTTGCGCCACCTATAACTACCCAGTCGTAACCAAAAAGTAATCCGCCCATGGCAGACACCATACTGATGCCCAGAATGTAGAATTTGTTGAATTTCTTCATTTTTTGAAATATTAGAATTAAGAACCATAAACCTGGATATAAATTCTGTATTTCCGGTAGAAAGTCTTAATTCAGCTTACTATTAAATCTCATTAATTAAAATGCAAAGTAATGATAATAATTTTCCTTTTAAGATAGATAAAATAATGATACACATGGATTATTTTACTATTTTTTCAGACTCCAGACTATAACCTAATGATAAGGGGTTAAAAGTGGATTTTCCGGAGAATAAGCAATAGTACTCCCCTATACAGTATTACAAGAATTTTGGAATGATGATTAAGGAAAATAACCATAACCTTCAGTGTATTTAAACTACAACTGATTTGATAATGTTTATATTTTTATTTAAAAGATTGTTTATCATTTTAATAACTGTCAGATCAGTAATTTTCGACACAGTTCTGTTTTTTGTATCCGTCAAAAGAATTAGCGTAGTTCCGACGTATCAAAAACTGGTCGCAAAGTTGAGAAAAGAGCGTTTTGAAAGTTACTTTTTGTCTCAAATTGTTTTAATTTCTCTAGAATTTCCTCGTACACTGTCATAAAGTCGTTCTTATATTTATTTGATTAGTAGTCTGATAAACATACGGATTTCTCCTGAAACGAACAACTTTTTTATTACTTCTTTCTAAATGAACTCCAGGTTTTCTATAATTTCGATCTATTTACAGCCAACACTATCCACCCTGGCAATTGCCGAATTAGGCTACGTTCCTCCTCTATTTCATTTTCTCTGCATTTACAAAATTGGCAACAGCTACATTTAACTTTATGAATATTGAATACATCCAATATTATGTTGCAAAACACATTAATTACAACGCATATTCTCGAAAAGTATTAATACATTTGTGAACTTTTTTAAGTGTACTGTATACACTTATTTAGACTATTAATACAATATCAAATGCTTGAATTATTAAAAGAAACCGTTTACCGTGCAAATTTAGATTTAGTGAAGCATGGGTTGGTAATTTTCACTTGGGGAAATGCCAGCGCCATTGACAGAACACTCAATCTTGTTGTAATTAAGCCATCAGGAGTATCGTACGAGGAAATGAAATCCACCGACATGGTAGTTGTTGACCTCGATGGAAATATTATTGAAGGAAAATTAAAACCTTCGTCCGACACCGCCACCCACCTGGCTCTATACAAGGCTTTTCCGAATATCGGCGGAGTAATTCATACACATTCCACTTATGCTACATCGTGGGCTCAGGCAGGATGTGAAATACCAAATATTGGTACCACACATGCTGATTATTTCAGGGATGCTATTCCCTGTACGCGGGATATGAACACACAGGAAGTGGAAGGCGAGTATGAAAAGGAAACCGGAAATGTTATTATTGAACGATTCAAAAATATCAATCCGGATTACGTTCCGGGAGTTTTAGTGAAAAACCACGGACCGTTCAGCTGGGGGAAAGATGCCCACGATGCTGTTCACAACGCTGTTGTAATGGAACAGGTTGCCAAGATGGCCTACATCTCATTTGGCATCAATCCGAATTTAACTATGAACGAACTTCTGATTAAGAAGCATTTCTACAGAAAGCACGGGCCAAATGCCTATTACGGACAATAAACATAAAATAAAAAATAATTAACCTTCCTTAATTACCGGCTGAAGAAGGCATTAAGGATTAAAAAAATTAAAATCAATATGATAAATTACAATGATTTTGAAGTATGGTTTGTAACTGGAGCACAACTCCTGTACGGTGGCGACGCTGTTGTAAAAGTGGACGCACATTCAACCGAAATGGTAAAAGGTTTGAACGATTCGGGCAATCTTCCCGTGAAAGTAGTATACAAGGGAACTGCAAATTCTTCGAAAGAAGTTTCGGAAATTTTCCGTGCAGCTAACGGAGACACGAAATGTGTTGGTGTTATCACCTGGATGCACACCTTTTCACCTGCAAAAATGTGGATACATGGTTTGATGGACTTCAAAAAACCTTTATTACACTTCCATACCCAATACAATGAAAAAATTCCATGGGAAACCATCGACATGGATTTTATGAATCTGAACCAGAGCGCTCACGGCGACCGCGAATTTGGTTTCATTACCAGTCGTCTGCGCAAACCGCGTAAAATAGTTGTGGGATACTGGAAAGACAAAGAAACCCACAAAAAAATCGCCACATGGATGAGAGTGTCTGTAGCATGGACCGATGCTCAGGATATGCGTATCATTCGTTTCGGTGATAACATGAACAATGTAGCTGTTACCGATGGTGATAAAGTTGAAGCAGAAATCCGCATGGGCTATCATGTTGACAACGCACCGATTGCAAAACTGGTTCCTTACGTAAAAGCTGTAAAAGAAGAAGAAATTGATGCCCTGGTTGCTGAATATGAAAAATTGTATGATATTGCTCCCGATGCAGCAAGAGGCGGTGCCAATCATCAGCATGTGAGAAATGCTGCAGCACAGGAAATCGGATTGCGCCGTTTCCTGCAGGATAAAGGAGCAAAGGCATTTACTACCAGTTTCGATGAACTGGAAGGCATGGATCAGCTGATGGGATTTGCTTCACAGCGTTTGATGCAGGAAGGTTATGGTTTTGGAGCAGAAGGCGACTGGAAAACAGCAGCCCTCGTTCGTACCATGTGGGTAATGGGTGAAGGTTTGCCGGGAGGATGTTCATTCCTCGAAGATTATACACTGAACTTTGACGGCGAAAACAGTTCGATACTTCAGGCACATATGCTCGAAATCAATCCTTCTATCACTACTCAAAAACCACAATTACAAGTACATTTTCTTGGTATCGGTGATTCAGGAACCTGCGCACGTCTCGTATTCCAGGCACATGAAGGTCAGGGTATAGCCTGCACGGTTGTAGATATGGGTAATCGTTTCCGCATGATTGTAAATGTGGTTGACGTTATTAAAACTAATGATTTACCAAAATTGCCGGTTGCCTGCGCACTGTGGAAACCACAACCCAACTTCGAAGTTGGTGCAGGAGCATGGATACAGGCTGGTGGTACACATCATTCCAGCTTCTCATTTGCCCTGACTAAAGAATATATGGAAGATTTTGCTGAAATAGCCGACATGGAAATGTTGTTGATTGACAATGATACAACCATGCGTAACTTCAAACAGGATCTTCGAAATAATGAAGTATACTACATGCTTAACAGAGCACTTAGATAAATAATCAGGAGTAAAGAGTAAGAGGTAAGACGCAAGTACTTACTTCTTACCCCTTGCCTCTTACTTACTCAAAAAAAATCATGAAATACGTTATTGGATTAGACTATGGAAGCGACTCGGCACGTGCTGTGATCGTTAATGCCGAAACCGGTGAAGAACTGGTATCTTCAGTAAAATATTATCCGCGCTGGATGGAAGGAAAATACTGTGTACCAACAGCCAACCAGTACCGCCAGCATCCGCAGGATTACATTGACACCCTTGAATATACAGTAAAGGATGCCTTGTCGAAATGTCCCGCCGGAACGGCTGGGAACGTGGTAGGAATGGCATTTGACACCACCGGAAGTACACCGGTATTCACTGACAAAAACGGAACTCCACTTGCGATGCTTCCCGAATTTGCAGAAAATCCGAACGCCATGTTCGTATTGTGGAAAGATCATACGGCCATTAAAGAAGCTCAGGAAATCAACGACCTTTGCGCCAAATGGGATATTGATTACACTTCGTACGAAGGTGGCATTTATTCTTCGGAATGGTTCTGGGCTAAAGCATTGCACGTGTTGCGTGCAGACGAAAAAGTGCGTAATGCTGCCTATTCGCTGGTAGAGCACTGTGACTGGTTGCCTGGTCTTCTGGTTGGGAAAACCAAACCTGAAGAAATCTGCCGCAGCCGATGCGCTTCGGGACATAAAGCCATGTGGCTCGAGAAATGGGGCGGTCTGCCATCGGAAGAATTCCTTGTTGCACTTGATCCTGTATTGAGCGGTTATCGCGACAGACTTTACAGCGACACTTGTCCAAGTGACAAAAAAACCGGAACTCTTACCGAAGAATGGGCACAACGTCTGGGTCTCACAACCAACGTAGCTGTTGCTGTTGGCGCTTTCGACTGTCACATGGGAGCCGTTGGAGCAGAAGTGAAACCGGGAGCACTCGTACGAGTTATAGGAACTTCTACCTGCGACATCATGGTTTCAAGTTATCAGGAAATGGGTGATAAACTCATTCCCGGTATCTGCGGACAGGTTGACGGATCGGTTATCCCCGGAATGGTTGGTCTGGAAGCCGGACAGTCGGCTTTTGGTGATGTATATGCCTGGTTTAAAAACGTAGTAGCTTGGCCAGTAGTGAATATTCTTTCGAAAACAACACTGGTTGACGAAGCCACCAAACAAAAACTTATTGACGAAACCATTGATCAGATTATTCCGGCTCTTTCTGTAGAAGCAGCCAAGGTTCCGGTATCGGAATCTACCATTCTGGCAACCGACTGGATGAATGGTCGCCGTACACCGGATGCAAACCAGAAAGTAAAAGGAACTATCACCGGCCTGAATTTGGGAAGTTCAGCTCCGCTTATTTTCCGTGCTTTGGTTGAAGCCACTGCCTACGGATCAAAAGCCATAGTGGATCGCTTTATCGAAAATGGTGTGGAAATCAAAGAAATCATCGGCATAGGTGGTATAGCACTGAAATCACCTTTTGTAATGCAAACGTTGGCTGATGTGCTCAACATGCCCATAAAAGTAGCAAAAGCTGAGCAGGCATGTGCTTTCGGCGCTTCGATGTTTGCCTCGGTTGCCGCAGGCATTTATGCAAAGGTTGAAGATGCACAGGCTGCCATGGGTATGGGATTTGCATCGGAATTCTATCCGAATGCTGAAAACCATAAACTCTACAACGAGTTGTACAAAAATTACGTTGCAATAGGTAAATTTACAGAAGAAAATTTATTCAAATAAAAAAAAGACTCTGATTCGGCTGAAAACGGATTGGAGTCTTTCCATAACATTAAATAATACCACTACACATGAAAAAGTATATAACTGGTCTTGCAATTATTGCTCTGGCTCTGGTCGGATGCAAGGATAACAAATGCGAAAAGACACTTTCCGGCTTGTGTAAAGCCGACTTTCAAACCGTGGTAAACGGAGATTCAACCAATCTGTTTGTATTGAAAAACACAGCAGGAATGGAAGTTTGTATTACCAACTTCGGTGGACGCATTGTTTCCATTATGGTACCTGACAAAACAGGTAATATGCAGGATGTAGTTCTTGGTTTCGATTCTGTAGCCGACTACATCAATGTTCCGAGCGATTTTGGCGCTTCGATTGGCCGATACGCCAACCGCATTAATCAGGGTAAAATAGTGATTGACGGCGATACCATTCAGTTGCCACAGAATAACTTCGGGCATTGCCTTCATGGCGGACCGAAAGGCTGGCAATATCAGGTTTACAAAAACGTGAAACAAATTGACGATACCACTATCGAAATGACCCGTTTTTCTCCCGACGGAGATATGAATTTCCCGGGTAATGTTGAAGCAAAAGTAACGTTCAAACTGACCGAAGACAACGCGATTAAAATTGATTTTGAAGCTACTACCGATAAAAAAACAGTGATTAACATGTGTAACCACTCGTATTTCAACCTGACAGGTGATGCTACTAAACCGATTACCGAAAGCAAACTGTACATCAATGCCGACAATTACACTCCAGTTGACAGTACGTTTATGACTACCGGCGAAATAGCCACAGTTAAGGACACCCCGATGGATTTCACTACTCCCAAACCGGTAGGTGCAGACATTGATAAATACGATTTTATTCAGCTTAAAAATGGTAATGGTTACGATCATAACTGGGTGTTGAATACAGCTGGTGATGTATCAAAACTGGCAGCAAAGGTTGTTTCACCTGCAAGCGGAATTACCCTTGAAGTTTATACTAACGAGCCCGGCGTTCAGGTTTATACCGGTAACTTCCTCGATGGTACTGTAAAAGGCAAAAAAGGCATTGTATATAAACAACGTACCGGTATTTGCCTCGAAACTCAGCACTATCCCGACAGTCCCAACAAACCACAGTGGCCTTCGGTTATTCTCGAACCCGGAAAGGTTTATAAGAGCACATGCGTTTATAAGTTTGGTGTTGAAAAATAAAATCGAAAAAAATAATATCAGAAAATAATTATAAATAATAAATTATGAATTGGACCTCACAAGAATTTATTTGGCTCGACTGGGTCATTATAGTAGTAGGTATTTTGGCTGTAGGATGGGCTGTAGCGCGTTCGATACAGAAGCACAAACGTTCTCAACAAGGAGCCGACAGCGAAGATTTCCTGTTCGGTAAGGGTGAACCCTGGTATATTATTGGCGCAGCGATCTTTGCCGCCAACATCGGTTCTGAACACCTTGTTGGCCTTGCCGGAACCGGCGCAAAAGCCGGAGTTGGTATGGCTCACTGGGAAATGCAAGGCTGGATGATCCTCATCCTGGGCTGGCTTTTCGTTCCTTTCTACCAATTGATGAATAATAAATTGGGGAAAATCATTACCATGCCTGATTTCCTCAAAAATCGTTACACACCTCGTACCGGTTCGTGGCTGTCAATCATTACACTGATTGCTTATGTGCTGACTAAAGTAAGTGTAACAGCATTTACAGGAGGAATATTCTTGGAAAGTCTTCTGGGATTACCTTTCTGGTACGGAGCTATTGGCCTGATTGTTTTAACGGGTATCTTTACTGTTTTGGGCGGCATGAAGGGTGTGATGACACTCTCGGCTATTCAAACGCCTATTCTTATCATTGGTTCATTCCTTGTGCTTTTTCTTGGTTTATCGGCGCTTGGAGACGGTAATATCGGCCAAGGTTGGTCAGCAATGATTGACTACTCAAAATCGTTGAGTAACGGATATGGTACAAACCATATGTTCCACTTCGAAACGGGTGACCCACTTTACGATGACTATCCCGGTTTCTGGGTATTTATCGGAGCATCAATTATTGGTTTATGGTATTGGGCTACCGACCAGCACATCGTTCAACGTGTCCTGGGTCAGCACAAAGGTGAAGCAAGCGACGTAGTCATGAGACGTGCCCGCAGAGGAACTATTGCTGCTGGTTACTTCAAATTGTTGCCTGTGTTTATGTTCCTGATACCGGGTATGATAGCTGCGGCACTGGCTGCTCGTCCCGGCAGTGGATTTACGTTAGACAATCCCGATACTGCATTTGGCTCCATGGTTAAGTTTGTATTACCTGCCGGTGTGAAAGGTATTGTAACCATTGGATTTATCTCAGCGCTTGTGGCTTCTTTGGCTGCATTCTTCAATTCCTGTGCCACCTTGTTTACTGAGGATTTTTACAAACCCATGTTCAAAGGTAAAACCGAAGCCAGATATGTGTTTGTAGGTCGTGTTGCAACCGTTGTAGTAGTTTTACTTGGTATTGGCTGGATCCCGGTTATGATGAGTCTCGGCAGCCTTTATTCTTATCTGCAAGGCATTCAATCGTTGCTCGCTCCTGCCATGGTGGCCGTATTTGTATTGGGTATTTTTTCCAAAAAGATTACACCTAAAGCGGGTGAAGCAGGTTTAATTGTTGGTTTTTTGATTGGAATGGCACGATTGCTAACCAACATCCTTACTGATACCGGTAATAAAGTAATGACAGGCGGATTCTGGGAAAACACCCAATGGTTCTGGCATACGAACTGGCTTATCTTTGAGATATGGTTGCTTGTTTTCATCATGCTGTTTATGGTTGCAGTATCATTCTTTACTAAAAAACCAACGGCTAAACAGGTTGAATTCATCACATTCACAGGTGACTATAAGCAACTTATCAAACAGAGCTGGAACAAGTGGGATATTATTGCATCTCTTGGCGTGGTAGCACTCTGCGCTGCTTTCTACTGGTATTTCTGGTAAAAAAATGATTATGAAAGTAAACTTTGAATTGAAATACATTCAAAGTTTACTTTACAATTTATACTTCCATGACATTTGATTTAAATTATTACAAATCTCACAATTTATTTCTGGTTGCAGTTGACTGCATAATCTTTGGTTTTCACAATAATGAAATAAAACTACTGGTGCATCATCGCGCCATGGAACCCGAACAAGGTGGTTTGTCACTTATGGGAGGTTTTGTGCAAAAAGATGAATCGGTAGATCAGGCAGCATCAAACATACTTTCGAACCTTACCGGACTGGAGAATATTTTTATGGAGCAGGTTAAAGTCTATGGAGAGCTCCATCGCGATCCGGGTGAGCGGGTTATTTCCTGTGCATATTACGCATTGATTGACATTAACGCCTATGATGAATCTTTGTTGAAAAATCATCATGCTTTTTGGCTGAGCCTGGACCTGGCATCCGATTTGATTTTTGACCATTCACAAATGGTAAAAGATGCGCTCGCCATTTTGAGAAGAAAAGCTGTTCTTGAACCAATTGGTTTCAATCTCCTCTCTGAAAAATTCACCCTTACTCAGCTACAATCTCTGTATGAGGCAATTTACGGAAAGTCTCTGGACAAACGTAACTTCCGAAAAAAAATGCAAAGCCTTAATTTTATCGAGAAATTGGATGAAATTGACAAATCGTGTTCAAAAAAGGGGGCTTACTACTATAAGTTCAAAGACGACAGTAACAGTAGTTCTGAACATGCGGGTTATGAGTTTTAATCGTTAAGGTTATCAAAGTTTTTTCTGTGGTTAGATTACTTGTTGTTTTAAATGTTTCAGTTAAAACAACATCAGAAAATCCTAAATTGGGAATCCTAAATATGTTTGAAAACATAAATTTCTGCATTTCCAATTCCTTCATCAAGCACGCCTCAATATTTCCATTTGATTTACTGATAGTTACACCTATCTACAGATAGGTGTAATAAAAATCGTGTCCGCACACGTTTTTTGTCTAAATTATTTGTTCTTTCAATATTTAGTTCTATTTTTGCATCAAATTATAATCGTTCCCGTACACGATTATGCAAATAATGATGAATGATCACAGACAAAACAAAAATAAGAATTAAAGACATTGCGCAATTAGCTGGTGTCTCAGAAGGTACTGTTGACCGTGTTCTGCATAATCGCGGTGAAGTTTCGGCAAAAAGTAAAGAAGCTGTTGAGAAAGTACTGCATGAGATTAACTACTCTCCCAATCTGCTTGCCCGATCGTTGGCCTCCAAAAAACATTACCGTTTTGTTTACATGATACCCGAATATCAGCCTAATGATTATTGGGAGAGTATGGATAAAGGATTTGATCAGGCAGCACAGGATTATTTACAATATAATGTTCATCTGGAGAAAGTATCTTTTAATCAGTATGATGTTAAATCATTTAAAACAGCGGCCGGACAGATCCTCCGATCAGCACCTGATGCTGTATTGCTAGCACCGGTATTTACAGATGAAACATTACTTTTTAATCAGGAACTAAAAAAAATGGAGATCCCCCTTTCTTTTTTAGATTCAATGATCGAACAAGCGGATTTTTCTACTTATTACGGACAAAACTCTTTTCAAAGCGGATATCTGGCGGCAAAATTATTGTTGAACTCATTACCAGCTGCATCAAAAGTATTGTCAATAACGACAAATATTTTCGGGACAGAAACGCACCAGACAAAAGTTCGTTATGCAGGATTTAAACAGTTTATCACTGAAAACAATTTAAATACCATAGAACTAATTAATATTGAATTATCCAGTCAGGATGAAGGCACTAATATCAGATTACTTCATGACACATTTACAAAACACGATGACATCAGAGCTGCTATAACTTTCAATTCAAGGGTTTACCGTTTCGCTTACTATCTCGAAGCTTTAAAAATAAAAGACATCAGATTGATTGGATATGATTTGCTACAGGAGAATATTCGATATCTGAAAAAGGATATTATTTCATACCTACTGGCTCAAAAACCCGAAAAACAAGCTTATTTTTCAGTACGTGACATGTGCTCCAGATTGGTTCTCAAACAAAAAGTTAATAAGATCAATTATATGCCAATCGATATTATTCTGAAAGAAAATATCGATAATTATATGAATTTTAAGGAATAAAGCCCAATATATTAATTAATTAAAAATTCTAAATTATGGAATTAAGCAAATACAGTATTGGTGTTGGCGATCGCTTCGCTCATCAGGGAGTTGCCCAATTACGGGCTATAATGAAAGCCAATCAGTCGGGACTGGAAATCAGTCCGGTATGGAATAAATCGAATCGTGAACACATGTATGTACACACCCATCCGGCAGATGTACGCCGTGAAGCTGATACAGCAGTTGCCACGCTTGGTTATAAGGGAAAATATTTTGTTGATGCTGATCATATCAATCTAAGTACGGTTGCTCCTTTCACTGAGACTGCCGATTTTTTCACGCTTGATGTTGCTTCTTTTATTGGGAAACCTAGTTCAGAAGCTGACATGGAAACCTTTATTGATTCGTGTGAAAAGTATATTGGCGAACTTAGCATTCCCGGAATTGAAAAGCCACTGCATGTTACCAAAGAATTACTGAAAAGTATTGCCTCCAAGTTTTTAGCTGCAACTCAGCAAGCTTCTGAGATATACAAATATCTTGTAGAAAACAAAGGTGCTGGCAATTTTATAACGGAAGTTTCGATGGACGAAGTGGAAAGTCCGCAAACACCCGTTGACATGCTTTTCATTCTCAAAATGCTTGCAGATAAAGGTGTACCCGCTCAGACCATAGCACCAAAATTTACCGGAAGATTTAATAAAGGTGTTGATTACCGTGGTGACCTCGATCAGTTTGCCCTCGAATTTGAGGAAGATGTTCTCGTCATTGATTTTGCAGTTAAAGAATTCGGTCTTCCAAAAGAATTGAAACTGAGCGTTCATTCCGGCAGTGATAAATTCTCCATTTATCCGATTATGGCTGATATTATCAAAAAATACGATAAAGGTCTTCATCTGAAAACAGCCGGTACAACGTGGCTCGAAGAAGTGATCGGTTTGTCTGTGGCAGGTGGTGAAGCGCTGGAACTGGCAAAGAAAATTTACGCAAATTCCTATAATCGTAAGGATGAATTGTGTGCTCCGTATGCCGATGTTATTGATATTGACGAAACTCTGCTGCCTTCCGTAGAAGAAGTGAACAGCTGGACAAGTGAAAAATATGCCAATACTTTACGGCATATTCCGGAACATCCCGACTATAATTCCAATTTCCGACAGTTAATTCATGTTGCCTACAAAGTGGCAGCCGAAATGGGTGATACCTACACTTCCATGCTGGAAAAATATTCGGAAATAATAGGTAACTGTGTAGAAGAAAATATATATGAACGTCATTTGAAACGTTTATTTAGCTTATAATAAAATTTCCAAAATTTCGTAGCATAAAAAACTACGGAATTAAGGAGTTTGTTTTACTGAAAACGGGTAAAATTTAATAAATAAAAATATGGAAAATCTTTTTAGTGTAGAAGGAAAAGTTGTCGTTATCACCGGTGGTGGTGGTATTTTAGGTCGTGGTATGGCTGAATACATGTGCAGCCAGGGAGCAAAGGTTGTCATTCTTGACAGAAGTGAAGAAGCAGGCAATCTGCTTGTAAATGAGCTTATTAAAAAAGGCTACGAAGCCACCTTTTTCTATTGCGATGTTCTTAACAATGAAGTACTTGAACAAAATTCGAAAGATATAGTAGCCAAATATGGCCGCATTGATGTTCTTGTAAATGCTGCCGGTGGCAACATGCCGGGTGCTACCATTGGTCCGGACAATACCATCTTTGATCTGCAAATGGATGCTTTCCGCAAAGTGGTGGATCTGAACCTTTTTGGCACTGTAATGCCAACAATGGCTTTTGGAAAAGTAATGGTCGAACAGAAAAAAGGAAGTATTATCAATATCTCATCAGAGTCTGCATTACGTCCGCTCACCCGAGTAGTAGGTTATGGTGCATCAAAAGCAGCTGTTACCAATTTTACCAAATATCTGGCATCCGAAATGGCTATCAAATTTGGTGAAGGAATTCGTGTGAATGCGATGGCGCCGGGATTCTTCCTGACCGAGCAAAACCGTACACTGATGACAAATCCGGACGGTTCGCTTACTCCAAGAGGTCAGTCGATAATTGCACACACTCCTTTTGGCCGTTTTGGTGAACCCGAAGAATTATTCGGAACCCTTCAGTGGCTTGCCAGCGATGCATCTAAATTCGTAACCGGAACTCTTACCGTTATTGACGGTGGTTTTGATGTATTTTGCATTTAACATTTATTTTTGTCCGGAGTTGATATTCTCTGATGTTAACTTTCAGCTCCGGACTTTTTGATATTTAAGGATAAGTATAAAAAAGATTTAATTCAATTTGTCGTATTTAATTGCTTAATATATATGCAATTAAATACGATCATTAAAAAACTAAGGTATGAATAAGTATTTATGTAAACAATCATGGAGATGGTATGGCCCGAAAGACCCGGTATCACTTTGGGATATTCGTCAGGCTGGTGCAACTGACATAGTAACCGCACTGCATGAGATTCCAAATGGTGAAGTTTGGCCTACACAAGCCATTTTAGAGAGAAAAAAGATTGTCGCAGAAGCAGGATTGAAATGGTCTGTGGTAGAAAGTGTACCGGTACACGAGGATATCAAAAAAAGGTCCGGTAACTACAAACAATATATTGAGAATTATAAGCAAACTATACGAAATCTGGCAAAATGCGGCATTTATGATGTAACTTATAACTTTATGCCGGTTCTTGACTGGACACGAACAGATCTGGCTTATCAGATGCCGGACAGGTCATTGGCACTGAGATTTGAAATGGCTGCTTTTATTGCATTTGACCTGTATATTCTTAAACGTCCGGGAGCCGAAAATGATTATACTGTGGATCAGATATCGAAAGCAAAAGCCAGGTATGACGGCATGAATGAATCGGAAAAAGAAACTTTAATCAGAAATATTATTGCAGGATTGCCCGGCGCCGAGGAAAGTTTTACAATCGAACAATTTCAACAAGCATTAGATACGTATGCAGATATCAACGAAGATCAGTTGCGTAACAACCTTTTCTATTTTATTAACGAGATATGCTTCATAGCTGATAAAGTAGGGGTAAGAATGGCTATCCATCCGGACGATCCTCCCCGCTCAATATTTGGCTTGCCCAGAATTTTAAGTACAGCCGAAGATGTGCGCAGGTTATTTGCTGCTGTTCCCAGTTTGTCGAACGGGTTATGTTTATGCACCGGCTCTTTCGGTGTTTCATCGACCAACGACCTGACTTCCATGTTGCGTGAATTCGGTGAACGTCTTTATTACGTGCATTTCCGGAGTACATGCCGCAATGCCGAAGGTGATTTTTACGAAGACAATCATCTTGAAGGAGATGTGGATATGTATGAAGCAATGAAAGCACTTTTAGTGGTGCAATATACCTATAAACGAAACATCCCTATGAGACCGGACCACGGACATCAGATGATCGACGATCTGCATAAGAAAACTAATCCGGGTTATTCATGTATAGGCATGTTGCGTGGTATGGCTGAACTGCGCGGACTGGAAATGGGAATTTCAAGAACTCTTTTTTAGATTAAATAGAAAAACACTGTAAATTTTCGAGATATTATAAACCTTCAAAAATCAAATATCATGAGTTTAGAACTAAAAAAAGACTGTAAATATTCTTTGCTCGTTGCCACCAGTATGGGTGTTCGCATTACTCCGCAAAACGGACAACCGGTTCATTGCAGTAAACTATTTGAAATGCAGGCTACGAGCGCCGAAACCAATGTTGCGAGCGTTTCTTCCTTTTTAGGACTTCCGGTAAAAGTATTAACAACTTTTGTAAAAGACAGCCCGATTGCGCAATTCATTAAAAGCGATTTGCGCAG
This sequence comes from Bacteroidota bacterium, assembly GCA_017860335.1. Classification (GTDB taxonomy): domain Bacteria; phylum Bacteroidota; class Bacteroidia; order Bacteroidales; family Paludibacteraceae; genus UPXZ01. Next base: position 258 of record JAFNAU010000005.1, on the reverse strand, counting down.
CCGTAATATGGATTTCGAAGGTCCGGAAGTGGCGCAAGGTGATCCCTGGGGCTATCGTCATCAGTTCAATATTGCCGACAGTGGTTTTGGTGCCCGTGGACCGCGCGTACAGAATGACCGCGCCGGTGAAGTTGGACGTACGCTGAATGTGAATGATTTTGATTTGGAACGTATTTTCGAAAAAGAAGGCGTTCAGATTTTACATTTATCCGGTCTGATTGGTGCATTATCGCACGAGACAAGTAATTTTTGCCTTCA
>JAFNAU010000266.1 GCA_017860335.1 Bacteroidota bacterium | reverse complement strand
GCGAAAAACAGATGAAGCCCTTCAGCTTTTGGGTTTTCGAACAAAGAAAGTATATCGGTTGGAGTCATGCCATCACGCAGGTTCTGGAAATGCCAGTCGTAACTGTAAGCATAAGCCGAATCGCTTCGAACATCATCACTCCAGGTAGATACGTAAATTAGTCCGTGCTTCCCCAGCATTTTATCCGCTTTTTTGCGTGCATGACAGGTAAGATTTTTATAAGCAATTCCGGCTATAATCCGGTGACCGAAAGCATCATAAGCCATCGCAGGCAAAGTCAGGCTGATTGCAAGAAGGAAAAGAAAAAATTTTTGTTTCATTAATTTGTCTGTTCTTTTTGAAATGTAAAGATATACTTTTTTTAATTAAATTGTTTGTTTATATGTTGTCAATTTTCTCCAAAAAATTATTAGATAAATTTATACTTCATTCTGTTCCCCCGATTTTTGAGTGGTATTTTCATCTCTGAAAGTGTAAAAAAGCTTGTTCCGAATGAGTGAACAAATAATTTTTCAAAACTAAACACACGGATTTTATTTATCTTTGTAACAAATCTCAAACCGACACAGACGAACATGCTTTCAATTCTTGATGAGTATCACATCTACCTGAAAATGGAGAAATCGCTTTCGGAAAATACCATTGAAGGTTACGAACGTGATTTGAAGAAATTATTTTCGTATCTGGCGGATGCACATATTTTACCCGAAGAGGCAGAAGACAGACATTTGCGCGATTTTATCATCGAAACAGGTGAAATCGGCATCAACGAACGTTCGCTGGCAAGACTTATTTCAAGCATCAAATCATTTTATAAATTCCTGATATACAAGGATAAAATTACAATTGATCCCACCGAACTAATTCAAAGTCCTAAAATCGGATTGCGATTGCCCGATGTTCTTACGCTGTCCGAAATTGACCGCATCATTGAAGCTATTGACCTCTCAAAACCCGAAGGTCACCGCAACAGAGCTATTATCGAGGTGCTTTACGGATCCGGATTGAGGGTTTCGGAACTCATTAATCTGAGAATTTCGAATATCTATTTTAACGATGGATACATGCTTGTGGAGGGGAAAGGAAATAAACAGCGGCTTGTACCCATATCGGAAGAATCGAAGAAGCAGATTGATTTTTGGGTGAATGACCGCAACCATCTGAACATCAAAAAAGGGCATGAAGATTACCTGTTTCTCAACCGCCGGGGCAGCCGACTGACCCGGATGATGATTTTTACCATCGTGAAGGATCTTACCGTTACGGCTGGTATTCATAAAAATGTCAGTCCGCACACTTTCCGGCATTCGTTTGCCACTCATCTGCTCGAAAACGGTGCAAATCTGAGAGCGATCCAACAGCTCCTGGGTCACGAATCGATTACAACCACCGAACTTTATACTCACATAGATGTTCAGTTTTTGCGGAAAACAATACTGGAGTTTCATCCGATGAATCAAAAAAAGAAATGACATGGTATTGAGAACATCATATTGTCTGGTAATAAAAAAGCACATCGTTTTTCTGTGTGTGTTATTTCTTTCTGCACTTATGCAAGTAGCGGCGCAGGAAACTGTGGTTGTCGGGCAGGTTATTGATAAGTATGACAAATCGCCTATTGCTTCTGTTGATATTTATTTCAAAGACTCTAATGTTGCAGTTCAGAGCAACGATGAAGGATATTTTTTAATACGCAACAAAGGTTCTGAAACAACATTGATATTTACTGTTATTGGATATAAGCCTTATGAATTGAAACTGAAACGGGGCGAGAATGTGGGAGCGCAGATTGAACTGGAGGAAAAAACCAATATTCTCGGTGAAATACTGATCATACCCGGTGTTAATCCGGCTATTGATCTGATGAAAAAAGTCCGACAGAAGCGCAGGCAGAACGATGTGAAGGTGTTGTTCTCCACGATAGATCAAAGTGTTGTTTTCCTGAGTAAAAACGATGCGCGCTGGCAAAACAATAAACTCTTTGAGCAATTGAAATCCGGAAATCTTTCTGAAAACGATTCTGTGTTGATGGTGCCAATTTATATGGTTGAAAGTGAGTACGATGCGAAAGGGCTGGTAAAGCGTCAGAAGAATAAAAAGACCTACAATACTGACGAAACGACAGAAAATCTGGTTGATAAACTGCTTGACGGGATGGACAACCGCATCAGTTTCTACGATAATTCAGTTAATTTGCTGGGTAAGAATATGATCAGTCCGCTTGCCGGTATAGGCAGTACATTTTATCGGTATTACCTGACCGATAGCATCCTCACGCCAACCGGTAAACAATACGATATTCATTTTTATTCGAGAAATCCCAAAAGTCTGGCTTTCAACGGAAGTATGTATATTGACTCCGCGACCCTTGCACTGACTTATATTTCAGCTTCGCTGCCTAAACAGGCAAATCTCAATTTTATACACAATCTCAGCTTTGTGCAAAAATTCAGACCGGTCAGCAATTACTGGATACCTGATAATCAGCAATCGACCTGGTATATGACTTACGATTTGCTGAAGAACAATGCCAGAGCAAGTTCTGAACTGCTCGTCAGCCGGAACACATCCTATTCAGGCGGCGAAGGTGATATCGTGCTGCAAACCGATTCGTTTGCAGGAAGCGCTTTTTCCGACAAAGAAATAAATACCCGGATGGTAGCCCTGCAGCAATCTGCAACCATTCTGCGCCTGACCGAAGAAGAAGGCTTGCGCATGGGACTAAACATGAGGACCAACGAGGATTTGTGGAAAAACTTTATGATTGGCGGTTACGGTGCCTTTGGTTTCAGTGATAAAAAGTGGAAATACGGAGCCGAAATGCAATGGAAACTACCAACAGTATCGCGGTTTATTGTCGGTGCAAAATATATCAGCGATCTCAGGCGTACCGATTATGATTATACAGATTTCATCTGGCGGGAAAATCCACTCATTCTCGGTGATTATGACATTTCTTCAACCCTTTTTTCGCTTAAAAAAGGCATTTCACTCAATAAAATCGATGAATTCACAGCTTTTGCCACCAAAGACCTTACACCGGACATTGAAGCATATTTGATTTATCAGAACAAAAAAACATACCGCAGCGAAATATTTCCGTTTATAGCACCGGATGATGAAACTGAATATGAAACAATTCGTCAGCAGTCGGTATCGTTAACCGGTCGTTTTTCATTCAACGAAAGGAGCGTCAACGGACATTTCCAGCGGTTTTATCAGAAAACTCAAAACCCCGTCATATACGGAACTGTTGAAATGGGGAACTATCAGCTGGGAATGAATGATAACACCCGGAATTACCTGCGTCTGGTTACTTCCATACAGCAAACGGGAAGATTTTCGGTAGGAGAATGGCGTTACCTGTTGGAAGGAGGAAAAATTTTCGGAACCGTTCCATATCCGCTGCTCAAGAATATTAAAGGCAAAAGCGGTAGCGCTTACAACCGCTATCAGTTTACGCTGATGCAGACCAACGAATACATGGCTGATACATGGGCTTCACTACAGTCGGAGCTTATAACATACGGAATTCTGTTTAATAATATACCACTTATTAAAAGATTGAACTTAAGAGAAATAGCCGGTTTTAAAATTGCTTATGGAAGTCAAAGCGATAAAAATATCCAACTGATGAAGTTGCCGGAAACCACTTCAGGTTTTAATAAACCCTATTCCGAATTTAGTGTCGGATTTACCAATCTGTTTGGGATTATTTCTGTCCAATACACCCGGCGACTTACTGATACCTATAAGCCAAATATCCGGAAATCGGCTGTTGGCATAAGTTTAGTACTTAGTTTCTAACCGATTATCTGAATTCAGGGCTATTTCACGTTTTTTCAGTATCTTTGCAACTTTATTCAACAGATGTAATAAAACATTCATTTCATATGAAAAAAATAGCAATAATTGGCGGAGGAAACATCGGTGGAGCTATAGCCCATGGATTGCAGCAGGGAAAACTTATTCCCGCTGAAAATATTACTATCAGTGATAAATCAGAAAAAACCCTGAACAAATTCCGGAAAATAAATGGCAGCTTGAAACTGACCACTTCGAACACGGAAGCAATTGAAGGTGCGGATATAATCATAATAGCCGTAAAGCCCTGGCTGGTGGAAACAGTAGCAACTGAAATCGAAAGGAGTATTGATTATAAAAAGCAGATTATCATATC
>JAFNAU010000265.1 GCA_017860335.1 Bacteroidota bacterium | reverse complement strand
ATTTTCATAGCAAGATTTTATTGCCCCGACGAGGCTTTTCTGTTTGATGTTATGCTGTTTGTGTTTGTTAGAGTGACTAAACAGGAATTATTTCCGGTTATTTCAAATGACCGTTTACCCCCATTCCAAAAAGTGCAAAGTCGTATTTTACCGGATCATCTGCATCAAAAGTACGTAAAATATCAGTAATTTCCATCATAGCTTTCCAGTCATTTTGCTTTCGGGTAAGCATACCGAGTGCCCGGGCTACATCGCCGGTATGCACATCGAGCGGAAGCATCAGTGCTGATGCCGGAATATCGTGCCACAGTCCGAAATCCACTTCGTTGTCGTCCTTTCGCACCATCCACCGGAGGAACATGTTCAACCGTTTGGCTGAGGAATTGGATGTTACATCAGAAAGATGTTTTTCGGAGTGTCTTTCATGCGGGGTTTGAAGAAACACAGTCCGGAAATGCTTCAAAGCTCCGAAAACAGACCGTTCTGCTGCAAATCCTTCGGAAAATACACTTTCAAGACCTCCCCGGTTGGTGTAAATATCATGCAACGCCCGGATGAAAAAGTTGCAGTCAGCAGTATTAAAAGTGCGGTGAACGAAAGGCTGATTTAATCCGTTTCCTCCTTCATACATTACATAATCGTACGGGCAGTTGTCCATCAGCTCCATCAGCTGACCGGCGTTTTTGATGATGCTTTTCCGGTTGCCCCAGGCAATAGTGGCAGTCAGAAAACCGGCAATTTCAATATCTTCCCTGCGCGTAAACCGTCTGGGTATCTGTATGGGATCATCACTGATAAAATCCGTATTGTTATAACGTTTTACGCCCTCATCCAGCAGCAATTTCAATTCAGTAAGACAACCTGAGTTCATTCGCTAACTTTGATTGATTGTAATTTTTTCTTCCAGCCAATGTATCCTGAAATAGCTAAAAAAAGAAAAACAAGGTACTGCAAGCTCGTCATGTACAAACCCTGTGAAATGGTAATGGGAATTGAAATTACATTTCCCAGTATCCAGAAAATCCAGTTTTCCAGTTTCTTTTTGGTCATCAGAATGGTTGCACAGAGAAACAATGAGGTATTCATAGCATCCATCCAGGGAACATACGAATTAACATAAGCCGGATCGGAACGGTTATACCAGCGGAGTAAAAGCAGGACAGAAATATAAAATACTGCCGCAAAAAGGATTATGTAAGTATTTTGCCGGGCTGTTGTGCGGCTGATTTCCAGTACATTTTTATCGTCAATTTTTCTTGACCAGTTGTACCAACCGTAAATGTTCGTTATCAGATACAACACATTGATACCGGCATTGGCATACAACCGTGCAATAAAAAATATATAAATAAACAGCAATACATTTATAATGCCGGTAGGGAAAACCCGGATACTCTCTCTGCTTGCAAACCAAACGCTGAGAATGCCAAACACGACAGCAACAAGTTCGATGATTTTCATGACACCTTCTCTGTTTGCGGTTTCATAATTACCCCTTTGTTTTTGCGTCCGTCAACCTTTACTACTATCGGTTTCTCAAACCGTATGTGGCGAATATAATCCGATTCGAATTCCGCGGGCTGAGCATTCAGAAAATCAATATCGTAGGCGCCATCCTTCTGGAACGGATTTATCGTAAAATAGGAAACTCCAAATGAGGTCAGGTTCTGGAAAAAGTGTGTTCCCTGACTCGGATCAATACGGTAGTTGGACAATCCGCTTTCTACTATCACCCGTGCATTGCTGATGTGAGGCCATTTGACCGGAATGCCGAGCCACACATCACTCGATCCCCAACGACCGGGTCCCACCAGTACATAATGCCGGTCTTCCTGACTGAGTTTTTTGTTCAGTTTTTCTATTTCATACATTATCAACTGATTCTTCGATGCATTGAAAGCCTCCGGCTTCACGTACACAATATCGTAAATATCGTTGGTAATACCATGACCCATAGCATTTTCGCAACTGATAATGGTATTTTCTTCCTGAATGGCTCCGATATCTTCGTTGATCATTTCTTTGCTGTCCACGATAGGGCGAATTTGCAGCAGATAGAAGGTGTGCGTGGGTTTCGGGGAATAATCCAGATTCACGGCAAATTCAATCTCAATGGGTCGTCCCATTTCAGTATGTGCAATACGTAGAACTTCCCGAAGGATCTCTGCCAGCGGGAATACATTGTGTTGCAGGATGTTGGCAAAAGTAATCACCCTGCGACCTTCTTCAAAAACACTGTCGTAAATCACCTGATCGCGGGGATTGAATGTTGAAGCCATGAACTTCAGCGTTCCGTCTTTATCGGCATCCTGTACCCTTACTTTCAGCAAATTGAATCCATCATCCACCTGCGGAACAAAATGTTTCTCGCGGGCATCCAGCGCATTGAAATATGTTTGTGTCTCGCGCAGCGCCATATCCATAGTACTTGTCTGCAGAATATTGTTGGGATAATAGGGTGAAAACCGCAAACTGACGCCACCATCCACTATGTATTTTCCCAAACCCATGGCAATATTGACTATTCCTTCTTCAGGCTTTTCGGAGCCCAGGGGATAAAAATTCAGCGAACGGGCAACACCTGAAAAAGAAGGATAAAACCGCTCACCATAATAACTCCCGCATGTTTCCTGCAAAACGATTGCCATTTTCTCCTCATCAATCACATTCTTGGTGGCAGTCATGTATGCCTTGCTCGACCGGTAAAAAACAGACGCATAAACCGCTTTCACGGCTTCGGTTATCATCTGCAACATGTTCGTTTTGCTCGATCCGTCGTAGGGAACCATATACGTCGAGTAAATTCCCGCGAAGGGCTGATAGTGGGAGTCTTCCAGCAAACTTGATGAACGCACGGCAAGGGGTGA
>JAFNAU010000082.1 GCA_017860335.1 Bacteroidota bacterium | reverse complement strand
CATTTCGTCCATCATCAGTTCGAAAGCCGGGAAATAATGTACATAATCAAATTGTTTTTCCAGAATATCCACCGCCAGATGAAGGGTACTCTTACTCACTGTATTCTCATGAGCGCCATCTTTCCAGTGCCGTATCGGACTTACTGTAAACGGTTGAAACGGCTAGCCGGCAGTTTGTGACAATTGGATACAATCTTTCCATTATCGGCAAGTTCAAATACCCAGGCAGTCCCCAGCGTTATCATCATGACGTTTGTCTCCTTAAGGAAATATTGGGTAGCCAGCAGGCGGCTGTTGATCTTTTGTAAGGTTTCATCCGGACTCGTAGCAGAATAAGCGCTGCTGTGTGCAAAACTGTTCCAGAGCGAACCCGACTGAAATAAATCATCTGCAGTAAACTCTTTTTCTCCCAATAAATAACGAATTCCCTGACACACCGACATGGGGTTGTACATAACTCCGAAGGGATTTATAAAAGTCGGAAAATAAGCATCCTGTAACTTATTACCAATATTTTCGGAAAAGCATGAACCCAAGGTTAGTATCCGATCGGAAAAGGTTATTTCGAACAGAGAATGGGGTATATTTACCTGTGTTGAAAACATGTTATTTTCGATTTTCTAAAAGTTATGAACCACACAAAAGTACAATATTTATCCCGATGAAATAACAAAGCCGCAACGGAATGTTACGGCTTTGAAGTAAATATATCACGTATTTGTGAATAATCATTTGTTAGCAAGAATGGTTTTCTTTGCTGTTTTTTTTACATTTGTTTTGTCACTTTCGTTAACTTTTCTTTGCAACAATCAGCTGTACCTTGTTTTGTCATTTGTTTTCCTTCAGCACAGGTTGTTTTAGCATCTTTGCAGCAAGCACTTTTTTCATTTTTGGCCATTGCTTTTCCTTCCTTGCAGCACGCAGCTTTACCTTCCTTACATTCCGATTTACATTCATGTTTGGCAGTTGCCTGAGCCTGATTACATTCATGTTTTTTCAGGGAATCAGCTTTTGCACAATTTGTTTTTGCCTGACTACATTCATGTTTTGCTTCGGCTGTAGCATTTTTACATTCCTGTTTGGCTTTATCACAACATTCTTTTTTCTGAGGTACTGCCTGCTTTGTTTTAGTAGTTGTTTGAGCTGTTGCAATGCTTGCTGAGATTACCAAAGCAAACATAATCATTAATACATTTTTCATTTTCATTTTTCGATTGAATTTAGTTTTATTAATTATCTGTTTAATTCTTTTTTTATGCAAATATATTTATTTTTTTTATTTTTTCAAGTTCAGCATTTTTTTTACTTTGCTGTGCTTTTAGCTGGAACTGTCTCAACTACTTTTGCTTCGTAACCAAGTTTGTTGAATGCACTAATCAGTTTGTTTTCATTGGTTTTCAGCGTATCAAATTTAATTGTTATTGTTTTATCTTCCAACTTTACAGCCATATCTTTCACGCCTTTTTCGAAGGCAATGTTCTTTTCTATTTTTTTCTGACAACTTTCGCAATGCATGGACACATCAAAAACTACGGTTTTCTTTGAATTTGACTTGCCTGATTGTGCGTTCAGATTTGTAGCTAACACAAATATCGCCACAAAAGTTATCAACAGATGCTTTGTTTTCATATTTCTTACTTTTTATTGTATGATTTTTTAATTCGAACTTTTTGCCAATGCCCACCGGAAGCCTAAATAAAATGCCCTTCCGTGCATCGGTCCCCAGACCATTGATGCATCAAAATCGGTGCCAAACGGATTTTGAATATCAATAATCGGATTTTTCTGAACAAATCCGGTAATATTTTCTGCACCGCCGTACACTGACCAGGTTTTGAAATTCCGGGTTATCTGAGCATTCATTATTGTAAATGGTTTGAATTCTCTTTCCCACAGTAGATGATTGGAATCGGGGTATGGCAAACGACCACCTCCGTTAAACTGTGTGGTAAAGTCATACTGCCACTTGCGCAGCGGTGACTGATACGAAAGCGTCATCAGGCTTTTTGTGCGGTTTGTAAGTGGTTTCTCCCGCAGGTTACCGTTAATAGTCGTTTTCACGTCATTCATCCGGTGAGCCAGTGTAACAGTCAGACCTTTCACCGGTTCAATATTCGCCTCAATCTGAAAACTGCTGGCATATGATCTGCCCTGCAAATTGCTGAAGTTCACAGCATGCGGATCAGTATCCATATCGATTACCACCTGATTGTTGAAATCCGTGTAGAACCACTCTCCCATCAGGCTAAGTTCTTTGCCAAAAACGGGAATAAATCCGTGTACTGTAAAGCCATAATTCCAGGCATTTTCCATTTTCAGGTCCGGTGCAATTTTCAGCTTTCTGTTGCTTGCCAGCAGAAAATTATTTTCGGCCAGCACATTGGGCGAACGATAGCCTTTACCGGCTGATGCACGCAAATGTACATGATCCAGAATATTATACCGGATGTGAAAACGCGGGGTAATAAACATTCCGTAAACAGAATTGTGGTCAGCACGAAAACCGGCCATAGCAGTAAGCGCTTTGCGTGTAAAAGTATATTCAGCAAAAATACCCGGCACATATTCGGTTCTGTTGAAATTCTCAGGCAATATATTCACCGCAAGTTTTTCGTCAATGGCATCGGTATTGAAACTGGCTCCGGTTGAAATCTTATGATATTCGCCAAACGAAGCGTCATAAATCAGATTGGCGTACAGATTATTCTGATGTCCGTCGTAGTTTTTCAGTCCGTATCTGGCATTCTGATTTTGTATCGTTCCATTCAGGATTATCCCGAGGCTCGATTGATTGTGGTGTTCGTGTTCCTCGCTTGCTTCATGATTATGTTCAGCTTCTTCTTCGCCGAAAAGAAACCCATTTTTCACAAAAAATTCATAACGTTCGGTATCTACTCCTATTTTGTACGAATCATCCGTTCGTCCTCCGGTTCGCTTTTCGGACAAACCACGTATGAATGCCTGAAGAATATATCCGTCGTTTTTGTAATACCAGCGATTGGCCAGGTTGTACTGCCTTACCATGGGCAGATCCATATACCCGTCTTTGTTTTCGTCGAGCGTCAGGAATTCGTCAGATGCGTGCAAAAGCACAGAAGTTGACAGTTTTTCATTAAGTTTTACTGCTACGTCGGCATTTGCTTCAGTCCTTCCAGTGCTGCTCGTAAATAAGTTGAGCGAAACCTTGTCGCTGTTCTGTGGTTTTTTATATTCCACATTTATTTGCCCTGCAATGGCTTCGTATCCATTTTTCACGGATGCAGTTCCCTTCGATATCTGAATGCTTTCCATCCATGATCCGGGGATATAGCCCATTCCGTATGCAGATGATAAACCACGCAAATTGGGTATATTTTCCGTAAGCATCTGCACGTATGTACCAGATAACCCGAGGAGTTTAATCTGTTTGGCTCCGGTTGCAGCATCGCTGTACGACACATCGACCGAAGCATTGGTCTCAAAACTTTCGGACAAGTTGCAGCAGGCAGCTTTACGGAGTTCGTGTGTATTAAGTGTTTCCACGTTGAATACTGCAGTTCGGCTTTTAATTTTACCCAGCCGCTGCTTCGTTATGGTGACTTCCGACAGGCTGATAGCGTCATTGAGTATCACTTCCATCCGATCCTGTTTTTCAATTTTTGAAATATCAACCGTATCGGGGTTATATGCCACATTGCTGAATACCAGAATGTTATTATTTTCCGAGGTATTCAGCCGGAAATGTCCTTCGGCATCAGAAATCGTTCCTTCATTTGTTCCGGACCAACGGATATTTACACCCGGTACTGCCTGCATGGTCTTATCCTTTACATATCCGCTAATCTGAGCGAATGTATTTGATACGAAAAATATATAAAGTAATAAAATGAGTTGTTTTTTCATTTTCGAGTTTGATTTTTTAATGATTTGAAAATACATAAAATGGCAAATATACATCTGCATATCTGTCAGTTATAAGAGAAGATCAAATCAGAAAATCAAATCAGAAATATTGAATTTTGAGACAAAATCTGCCTTCCGTTGAGTGGTATTGGGATATCGGGATGATCGGGGAAAAGCTGGTTTTTGACTGTTTCGGCATCATACCCGGCAATAAAATCAGGAAAAAGACATATTAAACAAGAATAGAGTAATGAAATATCGGAGGAAAATTCATTCGAATCCTGAATAGAAGGAACATCAACTGCAAAACGGGTTATGGAGCATCCCTTTTCGAGATTATGAAAACACATATTTTCAAATTCAGGATGTGAATGATGTTCGATTCCATCAGTGTGATGATGATGATGAATACAGTTACAACTCATCTCAGCAACATTCTCAATACCAGCTTCTGCACAATCGTGACAACAGTATCTGATTACATTGAATCCAGTTCCTGCAAAAAGAAATATCGCAGAAAGCAGTAATGCTGATATTTGATGTGACAAATGTATTTTCATTTTATGTTGCCAAAAATATATGGTTTTATTTTATCCTGAAAGTACAAAACTGTTCTTTAATTAGATTTAAGTTAAATTATGCATTTTCAAACACATTCAAATCTTTGTACATTTCATTTTGCTTGTATCTGTAACACTAATTAAAAAGATTATTTGAAACATAATTTACGAAAAAGTAGTAATTTTGCGTGATTAAACAAATTGTGAAAATTTTTTATGAACAAATATTTAGTTTTTAGTCTTTATCTTCCACTTATATTGCTGATTTCCTGTGCAAAACAGGAAATGGAAATGAAGAATTACAGTTATTCTCACACATTTCATTTAACAGAAGACACTACATTAGGTGGTTTGAGTATCAGTATTGAAGCTGAATTGCCTGTTAAATATCACAACAAGGAAATACTTACAAGCATACAGCAACAAATTGTTGGAAAAATGTTTGGAGAGATTTACACTTCCCTGCCGGTTGATTCGATTATTCCCAGGTATGTCAGCCGGTTATATGACGATTATAAAATCAGTTACGGCAACGATCTGGAGAAATATAAAAACCTGAAGGGTCCGATGCTGGATAATGAAATTCAGGTGGAAGCGGTTTCGATGTTCCTCGATGATAAAATACTATCATTCAGTTACGAACGTTATGCGTTTATGGGTGGCGCACACGGCAACAGCAACCGTTATTTCTATAATTTCGATTTGAGTAACGGACACATTCTGAAGGAAAGTGATATTTTTATTGACAACTATAAAAGTCCGTTAACTGAACTGATTAAACAATGTATCGTCGAAGATAATGCCGAGATTGAATCAGTAGCCGATCTGAATGAATTTGATTTCTGGGAAGATGAGATAAAACCAAACAACAACTTTTACATATCGGACGAAGGCATTGTGTACGTTTTCAATCCATACGAGATTGCACCTTACAGTACCGGTCAGACTGAAGTAACATTACCTTACAACAGGCTTAAAGTACTTCTAAAACCGGATAATTTGATTTCATATCTATACACTACAACCTCATAAACAAATAAACGCCATGTCATTTATCGAACTGTTGACTAACCGCCGGAGCATTCGCCGATATACTGATCAAAAAGTCGAACCGGAAAAAATCCAACAAATACTTACAGCCGCATTGATGTCGCCATCATCCAAACGGAGCAATCCCTGGGAGTTTGTAGTGGTTGAAAAAAGTGAAATACTCCGTAAGTTATCGGAATGCCGGCCTACAGGTTCACAACTGCTTGCCGGATCTCCGCTGGGTATCGTTGTGCTGGCTGATAAAAACAAAACTGACGTATGGATGGAAGATGCCTCCATAGCAGCCATTCTGATGCAACTGGAAGCTCAGGATCTCGGATTGGGGAGTTGCTGGGTGCAGGTTTGGGGACGCGAAAAGGAAGAAGGATCGACCGCTGAAGCATATATCAGAGGGCTTCTGAATATTCCTGAAAATTATGCGATTCTGTGCATCGTCTCCATAGGTTACCGGAATGAAGATCGTAAACCTTACGATACCGGGAAGCTGGACTATAATAAAATCCATTTCGAAGAGTTTAATAACCATAACCGTTAAATTCAAACATAATCCATTATGAAAGATAGTCGTTTAGCCTGGGGAATTTCCTTACTCTTATTTGGTGTAATGTTCCTGTTGCGCCAGTTGGGAATTTTTTCACCCGAAATAGCCAGTGTAGTATTTGATTTTAAAAATTTCCCGCTTGTTATCGGTGTCATTTTTTTAATATGGCACAAGAATAAGTCAATCGGGATGGTTCTCATTGTTGTAGGGTTACTGCTCAGATTGCAGGAGATTATCCACTGGACAAAAAACCTGTCTGAATTCGTCTGGCCTTTGTTGCTTATTACTGCCGGAATTATTCTTCTTTTTGGAGTAAGAAAAGGGAAATAAGCATATCTTGAACGTTATTTGAAAAACTTCGGAATGCTATGAAAATTGTTTTGTTAGGAGCAGGAAATGTAGCTACACATTTGGGGTTGCGTCTGTTACAGACCGGAGCCGATATCCGGCAGGTTTACAGCCGTACCGACCTGTCGGCAAAAGAACTTGGCAGACTGCTGCATGTACCTCATTGTTCAGATACCAACCTGATTGACAAAACTGCTGATATCTATATTTATACCATAAAGGACAGTGCTCTGAGCGAAGTTGCATCAAAAGTTCAGGCTCCCAAAGCCATTCACCTGCACACGGCAGGAAGTGTCTCCATGAACATTTTCGAAGGCTATGCCAATAATTACGGTGTGCTTTACCCGTTGCAAACATTTTCAATTGCAAAACCGGTCGATTTCAGTCAGATTCCATTATTTCTTGAGGGAAATAATGAATATACAATTTCCGCACTTACCCGGCTTGCTGAAAAACTATCATCCGTACATTATTTCCTGAGTTCCGAAGACCGAAAAAAAATTCATCTTTCAGCTGTCTTTGCATGCAACTTTACAAACTGTATGTATCAGCTTGCAGAAGAAATAGTACGTGAAGCCGGAGTTCCCTTTGAAGTGCTGCTGCCCCTGATCTGGGAAACAGCCGATAAGGTAAATTACATTTCGCCAAAGGAAGCTCAAACCGGACCCGCAGTCCGTAACGATGAGCAGACCATGCTCACCCATATCAACCTGCTAAAAGACAATGAAAATGCACGGAATATTTACCTTACAATCAGTGAACAAATAAAAGAATTACACAAGAAATGAAAACGGCTATTATTTATACATCTGTACACGGAACTACAGAAAAGGTTGCCGGTTACATGGCAAAAAAGCTAAATGCAGAAAATCCGGCTATCATACCTCTCAAAAAAGTCGGGAATTCAGATATCGAAGACTATGACAGAATAATTCTCGGAGCTTCGGTGCACATGGGTGTCATACCCAAAGCCATGAAAAGATTTTGCAGTGAAAATTTAAGCACCTTACTGAAAAAAGAGCTGGGGCTTTTTGTCTGTGGAATGGAAGCAGATGCCACCCGGCAGCAAGCGGAACTTGAAATCGCTTATCCCTGCGAACTCTACAACCAGGCTAAAGCTAAAGCATTTGCAGGCGGAGAATTTTTGTTTGAAAAGATGAATTTCATTCAACGGGCAATAATCAAAAAGATAGGTAAGGTAAATACCACCATATCGGATATAAAATACGATGAAGTAGATCATTTCATATCACTAATGCAAAAATAAATGGAAGCATACATTCGGATTGTTCGTTGGAAAAACCTGATATTCATCCTGGTTATACAGTGGTTGATGCAGTATGCTGTAGTTCATCCGATGTTGCAAACCTATGGTTTCGAAATTTATAACCGCGACATTTTCAATATACTTCTTTATTCCGCAACCATTCTGATTACTGCCGGCGGGTATATCATCAACGATTATTTTGATGTAAAAATAGACCGCATCAACCGTCCCGACAGAGTGATTGTGAGCGAGAAAATCCTCAGGCGTTTTATCCGGTCTGGCACTTGCCATCCTTTCACATAGCTTTACACTTGGATTTATCTTTCTGCTTACTCCCGGTTTACTCTGGTTTTATTCTGCAAGCTATAAACGTCAGTTTATTACAGGCAATCTCATTGTGAGTTTTTCCGCATCTCTGGTAACAATTACTGTAGGTGTCCTCGAAGTGGCTTTACTTAAAATTCAGTATGGTAACCTGCTATCGCAAACTCCGATACCTGCACAAATTTACGGCTGGACGGGCGGATTTGCCGCTTTTGCCTTCTTATGCACCTGGATACGTGAAATTATCAAGGATATGGAAGACATA
>JAFNAU010000264.1 GCA_017860335.1 Bacteroidota bacterium | reverse complement strand
GAGTTTGTAAACAGCCATCAGTGCTTCTGAAAGACGATATTTTGTAAATAAATCGTCTACCTCAAGCATTGTTTTTGAAAGTTGGGAATCAAACCATTCGATAGCTATTCGAGCAGCTTCAGATTGTTCCACATCAGCCACTTCCCAACCTTTAACTAAACGGAATGCATTCCATATTTTATTGTTGAAGTTTCGTCCCTGCTCACAAAGGCTGTCGTCATACGGCAAATCGTTTCCGGCAGGCGCAGTCAGTAACATGCCCATACGAACCCCATCAGCTCCGAATTTATTCATCAGTTCAATGGGATCAGGAGAATTACCTAACTGTTTGGACATTTTCCGGCCTATTTTATCACGTACGATACCCGTGAAGTAAACATTTCTGAAACAAGGCTGTTGGCGATATTCATATCCCGACATAATCATACGGGCTACCCAAAAGAAAATAATATCCGGACCGGTTACCAAATCGCTGGTCGGGTAATAATAATTTATATCCTTATTATCCGGATGATTTATACCATCAAATACAGAAATTGGCCACAACCACGACGAAAACCAGGTATCCAGGGCATCTTCATCCTGACGCAAATCATCAATGGATAACGGATAATTGACAACGGTCAATGCTTTTTGATAGGCTAATTCTTTTGTTTCGCCGACAACAAAACCACCTTCGGGCAGGAAATACGCCGGAATACGGTGTCCCCACCATAACTGACGGCTGATATTCCAGTCTTTGATGTTCTCCATCCAGTAACGGTAGGTGTTTTTATATTTTTCCGGATGAAACTTAATTGTATCATTCTCGACATTTTCCAAGGCAGATTTCGAAAATTCACTCATTTTCAGAAACCATTGCATTGACAGCTTTGGCTCAATAGGAACATCTGTACGTTCGGAATATCCCACCTTGTTGGTGTAGGCTTCGACTTTATCCATCAGTCCGGCAGCTTCCAAATCCTTTTCAATTTGCTTTCGAACATCAAAACGATCCATATTTGCGTACATCTCACCATGTTCGTTGAGTGTTCCGTTGTCATTAAAAATATCAATTGAAGGCAGGTTATATTTCTCACCCAACACATAGTCGTTTACATCATGCGCGGGAGTTACTTTGAGACAACCTGTTCCAAATTCCATATCCACATATTCGTCCTCAATAACAGGGATGACACGGTTAATTATAGGAACGATTACTTTTTTACCTTTTAAATATGCTGTTTTTGGATTGTCGGGATGGATACACATGGCTGTATCACCCATGATAGTTTCCGGACGGGTGGTTGCCACAACGGCAAAAGCCTCTTCGCCTTCGATTTTATAACGCAGATAATACAATTTTCCGTTAACTTCTTTATGTATAACTTCCTCATCGGAAATAGCTGTGAGTGCTTTCGGATCCCAGTTGACCATACGCACACCGCGATATATCAATCCCTTATCATACAAATCACAAAAGACTTTAATAACGCTGTCGGAGCGTTGCTGGTCCATGGTGAAGGCCGTGCGATCCCAGTCGCAGGAAGCGCCAAGTTTTTTTAGCTGCTCCAGGATAATTCCACCGTGTTCGTGTGTCCACTCCCATGCGTGTTTTAGAAATTCGTCGCGGGTAAGATCCGATTTACTAATACCCTGAGCAGCAAGCCGGTTCACTACTTTGGCTTCAGTAGCAATCGATGCATGATCGGTTCCGGGTACCCAACAGGCATTTTTACCCTGCATGCGAGCGCGTCGTACCAATACATCCTGAATGGTATTGTTAAGCATATGACCCATGTGCAATACTCCCGTAACATTAGGTGGAGGAATCACGATGGTATATGGTTCACGGTCATCGGGTTCTGAATGAAAAAACTTATTATCTAACCAATATTTGTACCATTTATCCTCAACTTCTGAAGGATCATATTTGCTTGCAAGTTCCATATTATTAATTTCAAATTACGATTTGTTTGTTAAAGATTGAATTCTCAAACTGATTGGAATTCAATCATATATTATCACAGTTTTTTTGAGAAACAAAGTGCAAAGATAGATAAAAATGTGTTTTTACTAAAGTTTTGGACTAAAAAGCTCCGGCCAAACAAACAATTCGGTACGAATTAAGATATTTTTCTGAGATTATTCTTATTTTTGTGAGATGCAAGTTAAAACTTCGGGAATCGTACTGCATCAGGTCAGGTACACAGATTCAACTGTTATTATTAACATGTTCACCCGTGAATTCGGGCGTATGGCATATTTTGTAAGGGGTGCGAATAAAAAAGGCTCAGCCTGCAGGTCGGCTTTGCTTCAGCCGCTGTCGATTGTTGAGATAGTGGCCGTTCATTATCCCCGAAAAACAATTCAGGCGATCCGGGAAATGCGTGCTGCTGTTCCATTTTTCGAGATTCCTTTTAATCCGGTAAAAAACGCGCTGGCTCTGTTCATAGCTGAAATACTGCTAAAAACACTGAAACATTCGGAGAATGACGATGATTTATATAATTTCATTGAGAATTCTATTCGGAAGTTAGATACATGTAAAGAAGGTTTGGGAAACTTTCATCTGGTATTCATGATACAATTATCCCATTACCTCGGGTTTGGCCCAAACATGGAGAATGCAGAGAAAGCATTTTTTTTTGATTTGATGAATGGTGTTTTTGATATACAGGCTCCGTCGCATACACATATTCTGAACACAGAATACACCAACTCTTTCAGGATACTGATGACGCTTGATTACGAAAGCATGAACCTGATGAGACTCAACCGGACAAAAAGGTCTGAACTGTTGGACAGGCTAATTGAATATTACCAGTTACATATTCCTGATTTTCATCCGGTTACTTCCATTGATATTTTACACAAGTTATGGGATTAATACTGTACGATTGCCGAAACA
>JAFNAU010000081.1 GCA_017860335.1 Bacteroidota bacterium | reverse complement strand
GCCAGGTTTGAATATTCCGATACTATTTGCCGTCAGGTTGCCAATAGAATTCCAAATATTACTAACTTTGCACTGAAAAATGATGTGGTGGTATTTGTATGCGGAAAGAAAAGTTCCAACGGCAAAGTGCTTTTCGAACAAAGCAAAAAGGTTAATCCGAATACTTTCCTTATTTCAGACCCCGAAGAAGTGGATAATCTGGAACTTGATTTGTCAAAAAATATCGGCATTTGCGGTGCAACCTCCACGCCCCGCTGGCTCATGGAAGCAGTAGCGGAAAGAATAAGACAAAAAGAAGTGAAAAACGAATAACACAAATAATCCTGATAGTTGTAAAATACTGTCGTAAGAGTAAAAAGATATGGAATATAAATTAAAATGCATCGGTATACTGACATCGGGTGGTGATGCTCCTGGTATGAATGCAGCTATACGTGCCGTAACCCGTGCCGCCATTTTCAACGGGATAAGTGTCAAAGCAATATATCGCGGATACAAAGGGTTGATTACCGGTGAAGTGAAAGAATTTCAGACACAAAATGTAAGCAATATTATTCAGCAGGGTGGTACAATCCTGAAAACTGCCCGTTGTGAAGAGTTCAGAACACCCGAAGGACGCAAACAGGCTTATGAAACCATGAAAAATGAGAATATCGATGCTCTGGTAGTTATCGGTGGTGACGGAACATTTACCGGTGCCCGTGTATTTGCCCAGGAGTATAATATTCCCATTGTTGGTTTGCCCGGCACCATCGATAATGACCTCTATGGTACAGACTCAACCATTGGTTATGATACCGCGCTGAATACCATCGTTGAAGCTGTGGATAAAATTCGGGATACGGCATCCTCACACGAACGTCTTTTCTTTATCGAAGTGATGGGTCGTGATGCCGGATTTCTTGCACTTAACAGTGCACTGGCATCAGGAGCAGAAGCGGCTATCATTCCCGAACGCGAAACAAAAGTGGACCAGTTGGCCGAGCTGATTCAGAACGGTTTCCGCAAAACAAAAAACAGCAGTATTGTTATTGTTGCTGAAAGTGAAATTACTGGCGGAGCCAACGGGTTGGCCGAACGTATGCGTCGGGAATATCCGGGCTATGACGTACGTGTAACCATTCTCGGACACATTCAGCGCGGAGGCTCTCCAACTGCCTACGACCGCATTCTGGCAAGTCGAATGGGCGTAGCAGCTATTGATGCTTTGATGGATGAGCAGCGTAGTATCATGATCGGAATAGTTAATGATGAAATAGTACATGTGCCTTTCACCAAAGCAATTAAGGATGATAAACCGGTGAATGAAAAACTACTTGGTGTGTTGCAAATACTATCCATTTAAATAATATCAACTGAAAATAGCAAACACTTTCACTGTTTGCTATTTTTTTATGAAGAACTAAAAAAACATGAGTAAAAAGACTGCTGTCCTGTTTGTCTGTCTGGGAAATATCTGCAGGTCACCTATGGCAGAAACAGTTTTCAATAAAATACTGGCCGTTCGTAAACTGTCTGATGATTTTGAAGTGGATTCAGCCGGACTGATTGATTACCACGAAGGTGAAAAGGCTGATGCCCGGATGCGAAACCATGCGAGGATGAGAGGTTATAATATAACACATATCTCAAAGCCGGTTAACAATGTCGATTTTGAGAGGTTCGATTATATCGTCGGTATGGATGATCAGAACATAAGGGCGCTAACGTCGCGGGCTGTAACTGAACAGCAACGGCAGAAAATCTGTAAAATGTCCGATTTTTGCAGTCTGTATAAGGTCAATGCAGTCCCCGATCCGTACTATGGTGATGATTCCGGTTTTATTCATGTCATTGATTTGCTGGAAGATGCCTGCGAAGGCTTTTTGCAATTCATCCGGAATTAATAGTGAACTTCTAACAAAATGCAGACTGCAATTCCTGATTATAATATTCCGTCAAAAAGCTTGATAGAATTATCTGATTTTTAAATATTTGTTTTTCAGTAAGAAATTTTGTTTTAAATATTATCTTATTATTTTTGCATAAACAATTTAATAATTTTGAATTATGCTTGAAAATATAGATGAAGAACTTGTACGTTGTCGCCCCTGTGGTTACGTTATGAAAAAAAGCGAGCTGGGTACCGGAGTATGTCCGGCCTGCGGATTGCCTCATACGGTTTTTGAACCCTATCGTGAAAAAGTGTCTCCCAAGCGATTGTTTATTCTCAGTCTGGATATTCATCCCATTGCCATTCATCTCTCGCAGACTTTTGTAGCTATGATACCCGGTCTGATGATTTTTCATCTCATTTTTCCAAACTTTTTCCCGGAAATACTTCACCCGGTTATCAGCTTCTCAGTGTTCGTTTTCCCGCTTACCCTGTTACTGTCATTTGCTTCGGGTCTTCTCGACGGACTGACCCGTTTCAAAACCCTGGAAACGCCGCTGCTGAAATCTAAAATCATCTACAGCCTGCTTATCGTATTGTTATCGGGGTCTGTGGCAATACTCTTCAAACCGGAAGCCTACAATTTTTGGATAGTTCTGCTTAGTCTTGCCGCCCTGGGATGTGCTGTAAAGTTGGGTCTGATGGGAAAAAAACTGATCAATGTAATTTTGCCCGGAACTTATCAGCGTAGAAAGAAAAAAGTAACCGGCAAAGCTCCCGCAAAAGCTGCTGCTGCCAAACCTAAGACAGAAAACACTCAAACTGCCGAAGAATAAAACGTAAGACATACAACGAATATACAGAATAAACGAGCAAAGAGTAATACTGGTTGGTGGAATTATCAATTCCACCTTCTTCTATTTTAAGGTACTGTGTTTCGTAATAAAGTTTATTCCTTATATTTGCTAAAATGTTTGATAACGGATTGATAAATCCTGATAATATTTTTAAACGAGATAACATTTCCCCCGGTAATCAACACATCGAAATCGTACAATTATATAACAGTTTCGAAAGGGCGGTGGTGCATTTTAGTAAATTCTCTCTTCTTCTTTAGCATGCAAAAAAAAGTTCATACATTCACCTCACAAGAGGCTATAAACCAAATAAACGCGTTAGCCTCCAGAAATACTCCTTTTCTGTTTTTAATCGATTTTCAGGCAGAAAACGCAATAATACTGCCACAAGACAGTATTAATCCGGATGAGCTTCTTTATCAAATAGGCAATAAAACCAATATCAAGGAACACGCATACTCAAAATATAATCAACTCACTCAGTGGAATATATCTCCGACCTCCTTTAATGATTACAGAGTTAAGTTTGATGAGGTTCAATATGAAATTCACAAAGGGAATTCATTTCTCACCAATTTAACTCAGCCAACCAGAATAGAGACGAATCTAACGCTGAAGGATATTTTTTATAATTCTAAAGCCCTGTATAAACTTTGGCTGAAAGATTGGTTTGCGGTGTTCTCGCCTGAAATCTTTATAAAAATTGAAAACGGAATAATTTCATCCTATCCGATGAAAGGAACTATTGACGCTTCGTTGCCTGATGCTGAAAATACTATCCTGAATGATGAAAAAGAAAAAGCAGAACATGCTACAATAGTAGATTTAATCAGGAATGACCTCAGTATGGTCGCTGATAATGTAGAGGTAAAACGATTTCGTTATATTGATATATTACACACAAACAATGCTGATTTATTACAGGTCAGTTCACATATCGAAGGAAAATTACCGGAAAATTATCTTCTTAATTTAGGCGAAATCCTTTTTAAGCTGCTTCCGGCCGGTTCAATAAGCGGAGCTCCAAAACCAAAAACACTAGAAATAATCAAACAAACAGAAGGTTATGAAAGAGAATTTTATACCGGAATTTGTGGATTTTTTGACGGGCATAATCTGGATTGTGGGGTGATGATACGCTTTATTGAACTAATAAATAATCAATTTGTATTTAAAAGCGGTGGTGGCATAACCTTTCTAAGTGATGCCCGCAAAGAATACGAAGAACTAATACAAAAGGTGTATGTACCGATTTATTGAGAGTATTAAACTACTAAACGGAGAATTTTATCGTTTGAAACTTCACCAACAAAGAATGGATAAAGTTTTTGACATATTTTATCCTGATCTTCTCAAAGTTTATTTATATAATTCCCTTATTTCGCTTAACTTTCCGAAAGATGGTTTCTACAAATGCCGTATAGTATTTGATTCAAAAATACAGAATATTGAATTCTCACCTTACCAACTACCGCAAATAAGAACTTTGAAAGTTGTTGAGATATCAATTCCATCTACTATATATAAATCAGCAGACAGAAAAGAGATCAATGAAATTTATGCTCAACGCGAAAAATGTGATGATGTTTTATTGGTAAAAAATAATCTGGTCACAGATAGTTCGTATTGCAATACTGCTTTTTTCGACGGGAAAACATGGTTCACTCCAAAAAAACCACTGATTTACGGCATTCAGCGTGAGGAACTTTTGAAAAACAAAAAAATATTTGAAAAAGATATCGAAATAAAAAGTGTATTTTCTTATCAATCAATTTGTTTATTCAATGCAATGATAGAATTCGGTGAAATAATTTTTAGTACAGAAAACATCTATTTAAATGTAAATTCATTACTATGAAGTTGTTTTTAGATTAATTTATAAGTAGATTTATCAAATATATTTCAATTCGTATTGCAGAATAAAATTTTAGTTATATCTTTGCATCGTTTTAATGAAAAGAACAATGATAACAAATTACATACATATTCTACTACTCGGTATTATTATTCTCTTACAAAATAAGACGAAGTGAGTTTGGTGTGTATATAATTAAATAATAAGAAATATAAAAGCCTTTCTCACATAAGAGAAAGGCTTTTTTTAATAAAATAATCAATGGAAAAATTATTTATTTTTGATACAACCCTGCGCGACGGTGAACAGGTTCCCGGTTGCCAGTTGAATACAATAGAAAAAATCCAGGTTGCCAAAGCGCTGGAAGCTTTGGGAGTGGATGTGATTGAAGCCGGTTTCCCCATTTCAAGCCCGGGTGATTTCAACTCGGTGGTCGAAATTTCCAAAGCTGTTACCTGGCCCACTATTTGTGCCCTGACACGCGGTGTACAGAAAGATATTGAAGTGGCTGCTGAAGCATTGAAATTTGCTAAACGCAAGCGTATTCATACCGGTCTTGGAACTTCGGAATTTCATATAAAATATAAATTCAATTCCACTCAGGACGAAATTCTTGAACGGGCTATAGCAGCAACAAAATATGCCAAAAAGTACGTGGAAGATGTGGAGTTTTATTGTGAAGATGCCGGACGAACAGACAAGGTGTATCTTGCCCGCGTGGTCGAGGCTGTGATCAAAGCCGGTGCTACAGTTGTAAATATTCCTGACACAACCGGGTATTGTCTGCCCTGGGAGTACGGAAATAAAATCAAATACCTGTTTGAGAATGTAAAGGGAATTCAGAATGCAATCATCTCCACGCATTGCCACAACGACCTCGGCATGGCAACCGCCAACACCATGGCCGGAGTAATGAACGGTGCCCGTCAGGTGGAAGTAACTATCAATGGAATTGGCGAACGGGCAGGAAATACTTCGCTCGAAGAGATAGCCATGATACTGAAATGCCACAAAGGACTGGAAATAGAAACTCAGCTTAATACACAGAAAATATATCCGATAAGCCGATTGGTATCCAGCCTGATGAATATGCCTGTGCAACCTAACAAAGCAATTGTTGGACGAAATGCATTTGCTCACTCATCGGGTATTCATCAGGACGGGGTGCTCAAGAATCGTGAAAGCTACGAGATAATGGATCCGAAAGATGTCGGAATTGACGAAAACTCAATCGTACTCACAGCCAGAAGTGGCCGCGCTGCACTCAAACACAGGCTTAGTGTGCTGGGTGTGGAAGTGGAAAACGGCAAGCTGGATAGTATTTATGAAGAATTTCTGAGACTGGCTGACCGCAAAAAAGACATCAACGATGATGATGTGCTGGTACTGGCAGGTATGGAACGTTCCGAACAAAAACGCATTAAGATTGATTATTTGCAGGTAACTTCGGGTGTTGGCGTGAAAGCGGTGGCAAGTCTCGGATTGATTATTGCCGGTGAAAAATTTGAAGCTGCCGCCAGTGGAAACGGTCCTGTGGATGCGGCCATCAAAGCGCTGAAACAAATCATTAAACGTAATATGACCTTGCAGGAATTTACAATTCAGGCTATCAGCCGCGGCAGCGACGATGTGGGTAAAGTGCACATGCAGGTGGAACATCAGGGTGGCATCTATTATGGATTTGGAGCTAATACCGACATCATTGCCGCTTCTGTCGAAGCATATATTGATGCGATCAATAAATTTGTAAAATAAAAAAGAAGGGTTGGTCGGAATTGTTCAACCTTTTAACCAATTGTGTGTTATTAATTATTAATAGCAGACACATCCGGTATCGGAAAATTAAAATGAACCAACAACAGAATTCAATATGAAGAAAACATTATTTGATAAAATATGGGATGCTCATGTGGTATCCGAAGTAGCTAACGGGCCGACACAATTATACATCGACCGTCATTTTTGTCACGAGGTTACAAGTCCTCAGGCATTCAACGGATTAAGGGCAAGGGAATTGAAAGTTTTCAGACCCGAGAAAACCACCATGACTGCCGACCATAATACACCCACTATTAATCAGGATCAACCCGTAAAGGACCCGATATCAAGAAATCAGCTGGATACATTTGCACGAAATGCTGCCGAATTCAATATGCCGCTGTTTTATCCGCTTGGACATGAAAAAAACGGGGTAGTTCACATTATCGGACCTGAGAATGGTTTTACACAGCCGGGAATGACGATTGTATGCGGCGACAGTCACACTTCTACTCACGGAGCTTTTGGTACAATCGCTTTTGGCATTGGCACCAGCGAAGTGGAAATGGTACTTGCCACACAATGCATTCTTCAAAACCGTCCGAAAACAATGCGCATCACTTTTAGCGGAAAGTTGGAAAAAAATGTACTGGCCAAGGATCTCGCGCTGTATATGATTTCAAAACTTACCACAGGTGGTGCTACGGGCTATTTTGTGGAATACGCGGGAGAAGCCATCCGTAATCTGAGCATGGAAGAACGAATGACAGTATGCAACTTATCTATCGAAATGGGTGCACGTGGCGGACTGATTGCACCTGACGAAACTACCTTCAACTATGTGAAAGACCGTGAATTTGCTCCCAAAGGGGAGGAATGGGATAAAAAAATGGAATTCTGGAAAACGTTGAAGACGGATGATGATGCGGTATTTGACAGTGAACTGGTATTTGATGCTTCTGAAATAGAGCCTATGGTAACTTATGGAACCAATCCGGGAATGGGCATGGGTATCAGCGGTACAATTCCGACTTTGGATGAAATTGATGAAGCCGGACGTATATCTTATATGAAATCACTTGACTATATGGGCTTCAAGCCGGGAGAAAAAATGCTGGACAAACCGGTGGATTATGTTTTTCTGGGAAGTTGTACCAACGGACGTATTGAAGATTTTCGCATTTTTGCCAACTATGTGAAAGGGAAGAAAAAAGCGGACAATATTACAGCATGGCTTGTGCCGGGAAGCTGGCAGGTTGAAAAACAAATCCGTGAGGAAGGATTGTATGAAATTCTTACCGAAGCTGGATTTCAGCTTCGTCAACCCGGTTGTTCAGCTTGTCTGGCCATGAACGACGATAAAGTTCCGGCAGGTAAATATGCTGTTTCCACTTCGAACCGTAATTTTGAAGGACGTCAGGGACCCGGTGCACGCACTATTCTTGCAGGTCCGCTAGTTGCTGCTGCAGCCGCAGTTTTAGGAATGAATAAATTACAACCAACAGGAAATCGAATAGTCGATAATACAACGTATCATTAACAGTATAATTAATTCAGCTAAAAACAAATAACTTCAATTGTCAATTCATTGTCGTAATGACATATTGGCACATTAGCATATTGACACATTAGCACATTTGTAAATTAGTACATAAAAATAAAATGGAAAAATTCAAAACAATAATAAGCAGCGTAGTTCCGCTTCCAATTGAGAATGTGGACACTGACCAGATAATACCGGCCCGCTTCCTGAAAGCGACAGATAAAAACGGTTTCGGTGATAATCTGTTTGCCGACTGGCGATATAATAAGGATGGAAGTCCGAAGCAGGATTTTGTACTCAACAATCCTAAATACTCGGGTGAAATCCTCGTTGCCGGAAAAAACTTCGGTTCGGGTTCCAGTCGCGAACATGCAGCCTGGGCTGTTGCAGGATATGGTTTCAAAGTAGTTGTATCAAGCTTTTTTGCAGATATATTCCGCAACAATGCTCTGAATAACGGAATTTTGCCGGTTGTTGTTTCACCGGGTTTTCTGGCTGAAATTTTTGAAGCGGTGGATGCAAATCCCGGTAACACACTGACAGTAAATCTCGAAGAGCAGAAAATTACCAATAATGCGACGGGAAAATCCGAAACATTTGAAATTAATTCTTACAAAAAAGAATGCCTGTTAAAAGGCCTTGATGATATTGATTATCTGCTAAGTAAGAAGGATTTGATTGAAGCGTACGAAAAAAATAAATAATATGCCGATGTGCCAATGTGCTAATTGACTGGCATATTGGTATATTGACTCATTGCCACATTTGAATTATGATAGAAATAATGGATACCACGCTACGGGATGGTGAGCAGACATCAGGAGTTTCATTTGCAGCTCAGGAAAAAGTCAGTATTGCCCGCCTGTTGCTCGAAGAACTGGGCGTTGATCGTATTGAGGTGGCGTCGGCACGCGTGTCAGAAGGCGAATTTCAGTCGGTGAAAAAAATTGCACAATGGGCGCAGGCTCACGGACATCTGGATCGGGTGGAAGTGCTTGGATTTGTGGATGGAACAGCTTCACTTAACTGGATATCGAATGCAGGCTGCCGGGTTGTAAACCTGCTTTGCAAAGGTTCACTGAAACATTGTAAACACCAGCTTCGCAAAACGGTGGAAGAACATCTGACAGATATCAAAGCTGTGATCGCCGATGCCGTAAAAATGGGAATTAAAGTCAATATTTACCTCGAAGACTGGTCGAATGGTATGCGTGAATCGGAAGACTATGTTTACCAGATGGTAGATGAACTGCAACATCAGCCGATTATGCGTTTTATGCTGCCCGATACGCTCGGTGTCCTAAATCCCGACGAAACGAGTGATTTTTGCAAGCGAATGATCAGTCGGTACCCCAACCTTCATTTTGACTTTCACGCTCACAACGATTATGACATGGCTGTTGCAAATGTGTTTGAAGCTGTCAAAGCCGGAGTGAAAGGAGTTCATGTTACTGTGAACGGTTTGGGTGAACGTGCCGGAAATGCACCGCTAACAAGTGTAATTGCTCTGATCCACGATCATCTGAAACTTCAAACCAACGTGAAAGAAACCAGTGTTTTTCATGTGAGTAAAGTTGTCGAAAGTTATTCGGGTATTCGAATTCCCAACAATAAGCCGGTTATCGGAGACAATGTATTTACGCAGGTAGCCGGGATTCATGCCGATGGTGATAAGAAAAATAACCTGTATTTCAACGATCTGATGCCCGAACGTTTTGGACGAACCAGAGCATACGCGTTGGGAAAAACATCCGGAAAAGCGAATATCCTCAAAAATCTGGAACTGCTGGGCATCGAACTCGATGATGAAAGCATGAAAAAAGTGACCGAAAGGATTATCGAACTGGGCGATAAAAAAGAACTGGTAAGTACTGATGAACTGCCTTATATTATTTCGGATATATTGCAAAACGATATTGAAAAGCAGGACATTCAAATGCTCAACTATTCACTTACGCTTACTGACGGATTGAGACCCACAGCCAATGTGAAAATATCGATCAGAGACGAGGTTTACGAACAATCCGCTGCCGGTGACGGACAATATCATGCATTCTCCAAGGCAATGTACAAGATTTATAAGCGTCTGAACAAACCCACGCCTGAACTTGTCGACTATGTAGTGGTAATACCTCCGGGAGGGCAAACCGACGCGTTTGTTCAAACAATTATTACATGGAAATTTGAAGGTAAAACATTTAAAACACGCGGGCTCGATATTGACCAGACCGTTGCAGCCATCAAAGCAACCATGAAAATGCTTAACCTCATCGAGAGTGGCAATATCCCGACAATTAATTATATGGAATTGCCATAAAATGCCACCTACCTCCCCCTAAAAGGGGAAATTGTGGTAGTACGAATAAGATTACTTTTATCATTGATATAAAATACAAAATTTTAAATTTTAATTAATTCGAGAAATTCGTTTTAATTTGTGTAAATTAGATTTATGAAGACATTAAAAATAGCCGTTCTTCCGGGCGACGGTATCGGACCGGAAATCATCAAACAAGCGTTGGATGTAACTCAAACCGTATGTGATAAATTTGGGCATAAACTGGAATACAACTATGGTATAGTCGGAGCCTGTGCCATTGACGAAACCGGAGATCCTTATCCGGCAGCAACCCACGAACTCTGCATGCAGTCCGATGCGGTACTATTCGGGGCAATAGGTTCGCCCAAATACGACAATGATCCGAATGCAAAAGTTCGTCCTGAACAGGGATTGCTACGCATGCGTAAAACACTCGGGTTGTATGCAAATATCCGTCCGGTTACAACATTCCCGTCATTAATTCATAAATCACCTCTGCGTGCCGATCTGGTGGAAGATGCTGACTTCATGTGTATCCGCGAACTGACAGGGGGCATGTACTTCGGTCGTCCGCAGGGACGCAGCGAGGATGGAAACACAGCTTACGACACTTGTGTATATACCCGTGAGGAAATTGAACGTATCCTGCATCTTGCCTACAAATATGCCGGTCAGCGTCGTAAAAAAGTGACCGTTGTGGATAAAGCAAACGTTATTGCAACATCACGTCTATGGAGACAGATTGCCCAAGAAATTGCTCCGCAATATCCGGATATTGAAACAGAATATATGTTTGTGGACAATGCTGCCATGCGTATCATCCAGTGGCCCAAAAGTTTCGATGTGCTGGTTACCGAAAATCTTTTCGGAGATATCCTCACTGACGAAGCTTCCGTTATCACGGGTTCACTGGGAATGCTTCCGTCAGCTTCCATCGGATTACACACTTCGGTATTTGAACCGATACATGGTTCCTATCCGCAAGCAGCCGGTAAAAACATAGCCAATCCGCTCGCCACTATTCTTTCGGCTGCGCTGATGTTTGAGTATGCATTCGGAATGATGAAAGAGGGCGCAATTATCCGCGAAGCCGTAACAGCCAGCATAGATGCCGGAATTGTTACCGAAGACATTTCCGAAGGAGGAAAAGCGTATTCTACCAGTGAGGTAGGAGAGTGGGTTGCAAAATGGATAAGGGAAAAGTAGCGTTTTGTTAAGGAATACACCTGCATATTTATATTTTCGGTTCTACTGGATTCTTTGTGAAAACAATTATAGAAAATCATATTTCTATCCATGTCAGGTTGTTTGTAGATATCAGGGCTAACGTCCCTCAATGGTATATAGGATAATGATTTTCTACAAAGATGACACAGCTACGCTGCTTGAAATAAATTAAAAAAGGCTTCTTAGGGACGTTAGTCCTGTTTTCTTAGTAGAAAACAGGATGACCAAGAAAACCGGAGGGGCGTTAGCCCTGACATCTTCTTGCACAGATAATTTACCATTGAAGTATTCATTTT
>JAFNAU010000263.1 GCA_017860335.1 Bacteroidota bacterium | reverse complement strand
GAAAAAGTTTGTTTATTTACTATGTGTGGGCATTTTATTCAGTATGCAGGTAAGTGCTCAGGGTTGGCTCGATAAAGTAGGTCAAAAAGCTGTAAATACGGCTAAGCAAAAAGTGGAGAACCGGGCAGCCAAAAAGGCTGGCGAAGCAACCGACAAGGCACTCGATAAACTGGAAAAAAAGGACAACAAGAAAGTAGAAACCGAAGAGAATAAAGAAGTGTACAGACAGCCGATAAAACAGTGAAAGAAGAGAAGCTGACAGCTACTTCGAAGTATGATTTTATTCCGGGTGAGAAAGTTATTTTTTACGATGATTTCAGCCAGGACGCGGTAGGCGATTTCCCGGCACTCTGGAATACCAATGGCACAGCAGAAGTGGTTACAACCAATCTATATCCAGACAACTGGATGAAACTCAACTCTGAATGTTGTGTGTGGACCGATAAACTATTAAATCTCCCAGATAATTATACCATCGAATTTGATATCGTACCGATTGAACGCGAAACGGGAAAAGGAATGTATGGCTGGAAGATGAGGCTAATGCAGGCCAAAAATGCAACTTCGTGGGATGCAGGTACAGCTCCCGGCAAAGGTGGTTTTTGTCTTACAACTTATTACTATGGAAAACTTTCATACAACACCTGGCTTTATGGTGAGTGCGACAAACAAGGCTTGAGCGGATTTGTAGAAGAGCAATTTCAGCAAAAGCTCGACAAAAAAGTTCATATAGCCATGTGGATTCAGAAATCGAGGATCCGCGTTTATCAGGGTCAGGATAAAATTGTTGACTTGCCACGGGCATTTCCTGCAGGTTGCGTACAGCCCGACAGACTTCGCTTCGAGTATGGTGCTATCCTCATTAGCAATGTGCGGATAGCAGTTGGCGCTCCCGATACCCGCAGTAAATTAATTACCGAAGGAAAACTGGTTACCTACGGCATCTATTTCGATGTCAATAAAGATGTGGTAAAAGCAGAATCGTTCGGAACGCTGAAAAGCATTGCCGATGTTCTGAAAGAAAATCCGGATGTACGGATAAAAATCATTGGTCATACCGACAGCGATGGCGATAATGCCAAAAATCTCGATTTATCGCAACGCCGGGCAAAATCGGTGATGAACGAACTGGTCAGCGTGTTTGGCATTGAAGCTTCGCGCATCGAAACCGATGGTATGGGCGAAACCAAACCCGTTGCTCCCAACGATACTCCGGTCAATAAGGCGCTCAACAGGAGAGTGGAGTTTGTAAAATTATAAGAATTCCGATTCTTTACCGAAACATAGATAAATTATGAAAACAATCCGTATTTTGCTTCTGATGGGTTGTCTTATAGCTGCTTTTCAAATTAAAGCTACAGAACCCGTATTAGTGGATATTACTTTCGGCGTAACAATTCCACCAGATATCAGTGTCACCACTCTGAAGGTTTTCGAGATAAAATCAAACCAGGCCCGATGCAGTTTCAGTATTCATGGAACTGCTATCAGCGAAAGAGGTGTCTATTATTCGCAATCGCCAGATGCCGAACTTACCGGAACGAAATCAACGGCACCCGGTAATACCAACAACGGAAGCGTCATCATTGCAGGACTTAGTCCCGGAACAACCTATTATGTCAGGGCTTACGCCAGAAGCAGTTCTGATATTGTTTACGGCAATGAATTAAGTTTCACAACCCTGAATGCCGAGGAGAAAACCAAAACCACCAATAATACAGGTCAAAAGGTGGAAAAGAAAGAGACGAATGTGAAAAAATAACTTCATTTCAAGCATTTTAAGTACTTCAGTATCTATAGAGAGCCTTCGGTTTTTATCCGTAAGGCTCTTCTTTTTTTATTTTCGTCCAATTGATTTGACCTGAAAAAATTATCCGGTGTCCCTGAAAAAACAATATGCGCTGAGTAAGATGTCATTTATATGAATAAAAAATATTCAATTTTCTTTGAGCACGGAGGATTAGAGAGAATTAAAATTTCAGTAATTTTGTAGTTTGTAATAAAACATCAATCATCAATACGATAAAAAAATGGAAAATTCGCAGCACATTGGTTTTGATAATGATAAGTACCTTCAGAAACAGTCAGCGGCAATACTCGAAAGGGTAAGCAGATTTAACGATAAGTTATATCTGGAATGCGGAGGTAAAATACTTTATGATTACCATGCTGCGCGGGTTTTACCCGGTTTCGATCCGAATGTGAAGATGAGGCTTTTACAGAAGTTGAAAGACAAGATTGATGTCATCATGTGCATCTATGCCGGAGATATTGAACGGAATAAAATCCGGGCTGATTTTGGAATTCCCTACGATGTGGACGCGTTGAAAAGCATTGACGACCTGAAGTGGTTTGGTATCAACGTGGCGGCAGTGGTGATTACACGCTACCAGGATCAACCGGCAGCAGCTGCTTTCAAAAACAAGCTGGAAATGAAGGGAATAAATGTATATCTGCATTACCCGACCGTTGGATACCCGACCGATGTGGAAAAAATTGTGAGCGATGAAGGGTACGGAGCCAATAAATACATTAAAACCACCCGGCCTATCGTGGTGGTTACCGGACCCGGTCCCGGCAGCGGAAAACTGGCAACCTGCCTCTGCAACCTGTATCACGAGTATAAAAAAGGCGTTAAAGCCGGATATGCCAAATTTGAAACATTTCCCGTCTGGGATCTTCCGCTCAAACATATGGTGAATGTGGCCTATGAATCAGCTACCGCCGATCTGAAGGACGTAAATATGATTGATACCCATCACCTCGAAGCCTATGGTACCGAAGTGATCAATTACAACCGCGATATCGAGGCGTTCAATCTGCTCAAAAAAATTCTCGAAAAAATTACCGGCGGAGAGTCGATGTATCTTTCGCCGACTGATATGGGCGTCAACCGCATCAGCTCGGGGATTGTCGATGATAAGATTATTTCGGGAGCATCCTATCAGGAAATTATCCGCAGGTATTTCAGGAGTAATGTGGATTTTACCATGGGACTTGCATCCCGCGAAACACTCGACCGTTCGCTCGAAATCATGAATGAGGTCGGAGCCACCGAAACAGACCGTAAAGTGGTGTTGCCTGCCCGCAAAGCAGCCGAAGCCGCTCAAAAAGAAGAGGGGAAAGGTTATGGAGGCATTTATTGCGGATCGGC
>JAFNAU010000080.1 GCA_017860335.1 Bacteroidota bacterium | reverse complement strand
TCATTCGGAACCGCTCGCTTTACTTGAAAATATTCTGAAAGGAAAAATGCCCTCTTATAAAATTGTTTCGGATGCGAAAAACAGACCAGGAACGGCAAAAGGGAAATTGATAGGTGGTAATCTATCAGTTTTTATGGGAATGCGTGGAACTAAATTTGACATGCCATTCAAAAATTCTATATTATTCATTGAAGATGTGGGTGAAAAACCTTACCAGGTTGACCGTATGCTGCAAAATCTCCGGATTAGTGGTGCATTGTCACAGTTGTCAGGTTTGCTCGTCGGTCAGTTTGCGGAGTATGAAGAAGACCCGGATATGAAAAAATCGCTGCATCAGATTATTGCCGACGCAGTAAAAGATTATGATTATCCGGTGTGTTATAATTTTTCGGCAGGACATATCGATCAGAATTTTCCATTACTGATGGGAGCAACTGCCGAATTGACGGTCGAACAGAATGGCGCTGGGCTTTCATTTCAGACTACATTCTGGAAAAAGGCGGAAAAACTTCTGAATTTGTAAAGGAAGAATAAGAAGCATAACTAACGATATAAGAAACTAATAATAAAATAAATAGAATATGTTTTCAGGCATAGTAGAAGAAGCGGCTACTGTTGTAGCTTTGGTACAGGAACAGGAAAACCTGCATCTGACGATGAATTGTTCGTTTGTAAATGAATTAAAGATAGATCAGAGCGTTTCGCATAACGGCGTATGCCTTACGGTTGTAAGTAAAACCGCAGATACATATACGGTTACGGCAATAAAAGAAACGCTTGACCGCAGCAATCTAGGAAAACTCAGGATTGGCGATAAAGTGAATGTCGAACGGAGTATGATGATGAATGGTCGTCTGGATGGACACATAGTTCAGGGTCATGTCGATCAGACTGCGATTTGTACCGCCATTGATGAAGCGGAGGGTAGCTGGTATTTTACATTTGAATATGAGTTCGACCCAGCTATGGCACGTAAAGGATATATGACTGTTGATAAAGGATCTGTTACTGTCAACGGAGTTAGTCTGACTGTATGCAATCCGACTAACAATAGTTTTCAGGTGGCAATTATTCCTTTTACATTTGAACATACTAACTTTGGACAAATTGAAGTTGGGACGTATGTAAATATTGAATTTGACATTATCGGAAAATACATCAGTCGCATGCTTGAATTCAATAAATAATAACAAATTTAGTCTGTTAGGAATTCGTTTGAACTATCCTCAATTTATTTTGTTTTACAGATGAATTGAGGATGTCATATTTCCTCAGATTACTATTATCACGTTGATTGATACTGATGACATGGATGAATTAAAGAAGCAGATCAAAGATTCGTTTTATAATCCGATGCTCTATTTTTTGCCATTGCTGTTTTTTATAGTAATGGATGATTTTTATGGGTTAAATATGGCCTGGAAAATTTCGTTTCCGGTTGCTTTATGCCTGATATTTTATGTTTACTGGTTTTATAACAGACTTTTTTTGTGGCATTTATTGCTTTCTGTGGGTTATATTCTAATAGGACTTATCGTAAGTCTGATACCCGAAAAGCCAGAATCTAAAGAAATATTTCAATACTCCGATGAAGCGCTTTTTATTCTATTTATCCTTATCCTGATCATACGTAAGTCGTCTCTGGAAAAATTTGCCACCAAGGCTTTGTCTTATGAAATGCCAATGTCTAATAATGTTAATGAACTTTTCCGTCTCATTAATAATCTTATCGCTATAGTTTCATTATATCTGATTGTTATCGCATTAGAAGCTTTCGGAGTATTTAGTTTTTCCAGAGAACAGGTACAGAATTTACATTATGCCTATCTTTCGGCGTTCTTATTGCTGGGTGTTTTCGAAACTATCCGTGTTTATATAATTCGTTACAGATTATTGCATGAAGACTGGCTGCCGATTATAAATGACGAAGGAAAAGTAACAGGAAGCAGTCAGTATTTTCACGAACTGCCTCCCAAAAAACATATACATCCTGTTGTCAGACTTCACTTCATTGATAACGGTATTTTGTATTTGCAACAACGAAAAGCAGATGATTTCGACGAAGCTTCACTTTGGGATGCGCCTGTAAGCCGACATGTTCGATTGGGTGAATCTATATACCAGAGCCTGAAGTATAAAATACAAAAACTATACAATATTGAGCCTCTGAAGTTTTTATTTTTAACCAATTACAAATACGAGAATTCTACAGAATTTCAGTACGTTTATCTTTTTGTATTATGTAAAACCGATGGTCTGAAACCCGACATGAATAAAATTCAGGCCACTAAATGGTGGACGCAGAACCAAATCGAAGATAACCTGACAGCCAGTATTTTTACTGAAAGATTTAGAATTGAATATGAACTATTAAAAAGGGCCGGATTACTTGAGCAGGAAAGTTGTGATTGTGAATGTGTGCTAAAGAATCTGATTAATAACAGGATAAGCGGGGATGTAACCAGGGTTGACTAACCGGTCTTATGAATTTATTTCTTTTGTTTTGTCTTGAAAGACAAAATATAAATACTTACCCCCAAAGCAATACTTGCCAGCAGTACCTGCAGATACCACTTTTCGTTCACAATAAAAAATATACTATACAGCATAAACAGCCACAAGGTAGAAATAGCTATAATTTTTATATTCAAGGGTATCGCTTTATCTTCTCTAAAATTGCGTATATATTCTCCGAATACAGGATGATTTAGTAACCAATCGTACAGTTTTTCTGAGCTGCGCGCATACAGAGCTGCGGATAGTAACAGTAATGGTGTCGTGGGGAGCAAAGGTAAGAATACTCCCAGTATAGCTAAACCCAGGCTGATAGAACCAAGTATGATTAGAATTATCTTTTTCATTGAGGGCACAAAGTTATGAAAATTACAAATTGTTTTGCGTTCCTTTTTATTTTATCTTTGTATTTCAATAAATTCAATCAAAAAAACAATAAACAATACACTAGTTCAATAGTTTATGGCTGACGATAAAAAAGTGATTTTTTCCATGGTGGGTGTGAGCAAGATATTTCCCCCGCAAAAAAAAGTGTTGAATGATATCTATCTCTCCTTCTTTTACGGGGCGAAGATTGGTATCATCGGATTGAATGGTTCAGGTAAATCCACGTTGATGAAAATCATTGCCGGAGTCGAAAAATCCTATTTGGGTGATGTTGTTTTTTCACCCGGTTATACAGTTGGATATCTGGAACAGGAACCGGTGCTTGATCCCGACAAAACCGTGAAAGAAGTAGTGCAGGAAGGAACGCAGGAAGTGGTGGATATGCTGGCCGAATTTGACCGCATCAATGAACAGTTTGCCGATCTTGATGCCGATTTCGATAAACTGATTGCCCGTCAGGGTGAATTGCAGGAATTACTGGATCATGCAGACGCCTGGAACCTGGACAATAAGCTCGACCGTGCGATGGACGCGCTCCGTTGTCCGCCTGAAGATGCATTGATTAAAAACCTTTCAGGAGGTGAACGTCGCAGGGTAGCGCTGTGTCGTTTGTTGCTGCGCCAACCCGATATTCTTCTCCTCGACGAACCTACCAACCACCTCGACGCAGAATCGGTGGAATGGCTCGAACATCACCTGCATGAATATGCCGGAACCGTGATTGCCATTACACACGACAGATATTTCCTGGATAATGTAGCGGGTTGGATTCTTGAACTCGATCGTGGTGAAGGTATTCCATGGAAAGGTAACTATTCATCGTGGCTGGAACAAAAAACTACTCGTATGGCTATGGAAGAAAAACAAGCCAGCAAACGAAGGAAAACCCTGGAACGCGAGTTGGAGTGGGTGAGAATGGCTCCAAAAGCCCGCCAAGCAAAAGGTAAAGCCCGTCTGGAAGCTTATGACAGGTTGTTGAATGAGGACCAGAAAGAACGGGAAGAGAAGCTGGAGTTGTTTATCCCCAATGGTCCCCGTCTTGGTAATAAAGTGGTGGAAGCTATCGATGTGTCGAAAGCGTTTGGAGACAAACTGTTGTTCGAAAACCTGAATTTTATGCTGCCTCCAAATGGCATTGTCGGAATTATTGGTCCCAATGGAGCAGGAAAAACCACGCTTTTCCGTCTGATGATGGGATTAGAGAAAGCCGACAAAGGAACTTTTGATGTCGGCGAAACCGTAAAAATCGGTTACGTTGATCAAAGCCATACCGAAATTGATCCTCAGAAGACCGTTTATCAGGTCATATCGGGTGGTACTGAGTTTATCCGTGTAGGCGGAAAAGAGATTAATGCCCGTGCTTATCTCTCGCGTTTTAATTTTACCGGGGGCGATCAGGAAAAACTTTGCGGAGTGCTATCCGGCGGAGAAAGAAACAGACTGCATCTGGCAATGACGCTTAAATCGGAAGCCAACGTGTTATTGCTTGACGAACCGACCAATGATATTGATGTTAATACACTCCGGGCTTTGGAAGAAGGGTTGGAAAATTTTGCCGGTTGTGCAGTTGTTATCAGTCACGACCGTTGGTTTCTAGACCGCATCTGTACTCATATCATTGCCTTCGAAGGCGATTCACAGGTATTTGTATTTCAGGGAGGTTATACAGAATACGAAGAAAATAAGAAAATACGTCTGGGCGACAGTGGTGAACCAAAACGCATCCGGTATAAAAAATTAATGGCTTAACCGTAAATAAAAAATCCATCTTTAACAGATGGATTTTTTATTTATTCTACATTGAATGAAAGGGTGATCATTCGTGTGGTGAGTTTCGAAATGGCATCTGTCTCACCAAACACAGCGCCTTCCCGCATGGCTGTTGGTGTGATCACATTATTAAGCCCGATCGCGAATTTTAATTCAGGCGACAATTTGAAGAATGAAAAATATAAATTGCAGCCTATGCCAGCTTCGAGCATACCATCAAAGGTTTTCAGCAGTACCGGTCTTTCTTTGTTTCTGCCCCAGTCCATCCACAAACCTCCTCCAGCAAGAATATATGGACGATAATTATTTTTTCGTTCGGAACTGTACTTGATATATAATGGTAAATAAAGAGGTACCGATAAAACCTGCACCTTATCATAATCCTTATAATAAGTGAGTGTGCGCTCACTCAGCATCAGGGTAGGAGTGAAGCGAAGGTTGAAATAACGTCCCAGACGCAGATCGCTGATTGCACCCACAGAAAACCCCGGAGAAACTGCTGCAACGGTAACATCATTATTCAGACTGGCGGGAATAATAGCAAAATCCATAAAATTCAGACCCAGTGAATAACCGAAATGATAAGGTTTATCATCTACGTAAGGTAAATTTCCTTGAGCTTTTCCCTGAACAGAACAGACTAATAACAAGATAAGAACGGTAATTCTTATTTTTAGAATTTTATCAAACATATTCAGATCATCTATTTATGATTTCAAAACGTTAAAACGTACGATTTATTATCATGTTCCTATTTAAAACAAACAAATTTTCATCAACTGATGATGAAAATTTGTTTGAGGTCATTATTTCGGATACTTGTTAATTCAGTGTTTGTTTCACTTCAATTTCTTCGAAACTTTCAATCATATCGCCAACCCGTATGTCGTTGTAATTCTTTATGTTAAGACCACATTCGAAGTTAACGCCGACTTCTTTAACATCATCCTTAAAGCGTTTGAGCGAATCCAGTTCACCTGTAAATACCACAATGCCATCGCGGATGAGGTGTATTTTATTGTTGCGTTTAACTTTTCCTTCGCGAACAATACAACCGGCTACGGTTCCAACTTTGGTTATTTTGAATACATCAAGCACCTCGATAGTAGCTGTAACTTCTTCCTTAATTTCTGGAGAAAGCATACCTTCCATGGCCGATTTTATTTCCTCAATCGCATCGTAGATGATAGAATAAAGACGAATGTCTATTTCCTCTTTTTCTGCTATTTTTCGTGCTGATGCGCTCGGGCGTACCTGGAAACCAACGATAATTGCATTGGAAGCAGCCGCAAGCAAGATATCCGAATCTGAAATAGCTCCAACTGCTTTGTGAATTACGTTAACCTGGATATGAGGAGTTGATAATTTAATCAAAGAGTCTGAGAGCGCTTCGATAGAACCATCCACATCTCCTTTTACAATAACGTTAAGTTCCTTGAAATCTCCCAGAGCAATACGACGACCCAACTCATCCAGCGTAAAGTGTTTCTTTGTACGGATGCTTTGTTCGCGTTGCAATTGTTCCCGTTTGTTGGCTATTTCACGCGCTTCCTGTTCGCTTTCCACCACATTGAAGGTATCTCCGGCTTGCGGAGCACCGTTTAATCCCAGAATAAGCACAGGCTCTGATGGCCTTGCTTCAGTGAGGCGC
This sequence comes from Bacteroidota bacterium, assembly GCA_017860335.1. GTDB lineage: Bacteria > Bacteroidota > Bacteroidia > Bacteroidales > Paludibacteraceae > UPXZ01. The sequence goes on along the minus strand of JAFNAU010000080.1, from coordinate 5,722 downwards.
TGGTTTCTTTCATTGAACATGGCTTTGATTTTACCATGATTAATTCCGGCAAGCACTATATCACCCTGACGGAGAGTTCCGTTTTCTACCAAAACAGTGGCAATGTAACCGCGTCCCTTATCCAGCGAAGATTCGATGATCGATCCGATAGCGCGTCGGTCAGGATTAGCTTTTAGTTCAAGCATTTCGGCTTCAAGAAGCACTTTTTCGAGCAATTCTTTTACACCTAGTCCTTTTTTTGCCGAAATATCCTGCGACTGATATTTTCCACCCCATTCTTCCACCAGATAGTTCATGTTGGCAAGGGTTTCCTTTATTTTTTCAGGATTAGCTCCAGGTTTATCTATTTTGTTGATTGCGAACACGATAGGAACATTAGCTGCTACAGCGTGATTGATGGCTTCACGTGTTTGAGGCATCACGTCGTCGTCGGCAGCTACAATAATGATCGCAATATCTGTGATTTTGGCACCACGGGCACGCATGGCTGTAAATGCTTCGTGACCAGGAGTATCCAGAAATGTTATACGTTGTCCGTTATCAAGTTTTACATTGTACGCACCGATGTGCTGTGTGATACCTCCTGCTTCACCGGCAATAACATTTGTTTTACGGATATAGTCGAGCAATGAAGTCTTACCATGATCCACGTGTCCCATCACCGTTACAATCGGAGAACGGTAAACCAGATCAGCTTCATCATCGGTTTCTTCAGATGCCGCGAGAGCTTCAATTACATCGTGACTGACATATTCTGTCTTGAACCCAAATTCATCGGCAACGATATTGATTGTTTCTGCATCCAAACGTTGGTTGATAGATACCATCATCCCGATACTCATACAGGTACCGATAACCTGGTTGACTGAAACATTCATCATGGTGGCCAGTTCACTAACCGTAACAAATTCAGTAAGTTTCAATACACTTTCTTCACTTTTTTCTCTTTCGGCCTGTTCCTGAAGTTTAGCATTCACAATATCCCGTTTGTCACGACGGTATTTTGCACCTTTGCCCTTTTTATTGGCATTCGAAAGCCGGGCAAGCGTTTCCTTAATTTGTTTCTGAACATCTTCTTCATTTACAACCGTTTTAATAGGTTTCTTGAAATGTTCTTTTTTGGTTGCCTGCTTTTTATTGAAATCCAGTGATTCCGGTTTGTTGATATCAACCCGTTGGGTATTTATTCTTTTTCGTTTGCCGGTTTTAGCATCATTTTTGGCATCTGTTTTTCCTTCTGTTTTTGCATCTTTTACCGGTTCAGCCTTTTTGGGTCTGTTGTCTATGTGACTTTTTATGCGTTCTTCGCGCTCTTTTTTCTTCTGTTCTTTTGTCTTGGATTTTGGTCTGGTACTCTGATTCAGACTTTCCAGATCAATAGATCCGATAACAACAGGAGCAGCGGTGATAGTACGTTTCCCAAGTCTGAAAACTTCCTCATTATTTTCATCATCCGATTCAACCTCATCGTTTTTCTCTTCTGTTGGTTTTTGTACGGATGGTTTTGGAGTTTCAATAACTTTTTTCTCCGGTTCTTTTTTTGTTATTTCAATTACCCGTTTTTCAGTTTGGTTCAGGTTTTTGTTCCTTTAAAGAAGGCTGAGGTGCTGATTTTGGTTTTTCTAAATCAATATGTCCAACTTCTTTAATATGAGGACGCAAATCGCTTGAAACAGTCGTGGGAATCATCTCTTCCTTCTTTTCGGGTTTCTTCTGGAAACCTTCAAGAGCAACTGTTTCAGCTTTTTCTTTTGCCTGACGTTCCTGGCTTAGGCGTTCGGATTCCAATTTCAAAGCCATGTCTTTGTTGAACTCTTTGGCGAGTAACAAATGTTCTTCATCGCTGATTTTTGAATTTGGATCGGCAGCTATTTTGTGTCCTTTTTTGGCAAGGAATTCCACTGCTGTAGCCATTCCTACATTTAAATCTTTACAAGCTTTACTTAATCTGATAGACATATTATTTAATTACAATTTTTTTCAAAAATAACTTTTTCCGAAAAAGCATATTTCGGAGAGCTTTAATAGACTTTTATTCTTCGAATTCGGCGGCTAATATTGCCAGCACTTCATCGATAGTTTCTTCTTCAAAGTCGGTGCGGCGAATCAGGTCTTCGCGGGGTACCGCCAGTACGCTTTTTGCCGTATCGCAACCGATAGCTTTCAGGGCGTCAATTACCCACTGGTCGATTTCGTCTGAGAATTCATCCAGGTAAATATCTTCTTCATTTTCGGTTTCGTCGATATCTCGGAATACATCCAGGGTATATCCGGTGAGCATGCTTGCAAGCTTGATATTCAAGCCCCCTTTACCAATAGCCTGAGAAACTTCTTCTGGTTTCAGGTAAATTTCAGCTTTCTTGTCTGTCTCGTTTAAGCGGATAGAAGTGATTTTAGCAGGACTTAATGCTCGGGCAATAAACAGACTTACATTGTTGGTGTAATTAATCACATCAATGTTTTCGTTGCGAAGCTCACGAACTATACCATGAATACGTGCTCCCTTTACGCCCACACATGCTCCAACCGGATCAATGCGTTCATCGTATGATTCTACAGCGACTTTTGCCCTTTCACCCGGAATACGGGCAATTTTTTTAATCGTAATCAATCCGTCATGTATTTCGGGAACCTCCAGTTCGAACAAGCGTTGCAGGAATACGGGAGAAGTACGTGAAAGTATGATTTTGGGATTGTTGTTTTTATTTTCAACCATGGCAACAACGGCACGTACCGTTTCGCCTTTACGGTAGAAATCGGTAGGAATCTGCTCTGCTTTTGGCAGATAGAGTTCATTTCCATCTTCATCCATCAGCAACATCTCTTTTTTCCATATCTGATACAGCTCTGCACTCACAATTTCACCCACTTTTTCGCTGTACTTAACGAAAAGACTGTCTTTCTGTAATTCAAGGATTTTCGAAGCTAAAGTCTGACGGAGTGTGAGAATCGCACGCCTTCCAAAACTGAAAAAATCTACAGTATCGGTAACCTCTTCACCTACTTCATAATCATCATCAATCTTATGAGCTTCGGACAGGCTGATTTCCATGTTTTCATTTGTCAGTTCATCATCAGCTACAACGGTACGGTTACGATAAATTTCAAAGTCGCCCTTGTCGGGGTTGATGATTACGTCAAAATTTTCGTCTGTTCCGTAGGTTTTAGAAATCACGTTGCGAAACGATTCTTCCATTACACTGATAAGTGTACTTCTGTCGATGCTTTTCAGTTCTTTAAATTCGGAGAAGGTATCAATTAAATTGATGTTTTCTTTTTTGCTCATGGCTTATTTGAATCTGATAATGTATTTTGTTGTTTTAATATTTGTAAAAGGTATTTCAGTATCTTCCTGTATGGTCATCTTGCGTTTTGCACCTTCGGGTTTTACTGTTTTTTCCTGTTGCAGAACTATTTTGATTTCGTCGCAACTGATTAAAATACCGGTCATTTTTTTATTGTCTTTCGTGAAAACTTCTACTTCGTTTCCGATATTTTTTTCGTATTGTTTCAGAACCTTGAAAGGCTCGGTAAGTCCGGCTGAAGACACTTCCAGTTCGTAGTCTTCTGTTTCACGGTCGAGATTTGCCTCAATATGGCGGTTAAGTTCCACACAAAAATCAATGGAAACACCCCGGAATGAGTCGATTTCAACCAGGATGCGGTTATCGTTCGATATTTTCAGGTCAACCAGATAATACTCCGTGTTAGCCAGAAATGATTCAACTAATTGTATGACAGTGTCTTTTAATATCATTGCTGTTGATTTTATAACAAAGAAGGGGACTTACTGTCCCCCTCACGTTGTTCAAATTCGAATGCAAAAGTACGAATAATTTTTTAATTTACAATAGTTTATTGAAAATCATTGAAAAAGATGATGAATTTTCGTGCAATTTTTCTACTTTTGCAGACCGAAATTTTTAATAAAACAATGCATATTTATGGGAAGAGCATTTGAATATAGAAAAGCAACCAAAATGAAACGATGGGGTAATATGGCCCGCGTTTTTACAAAATTAGGAAAACAAATTACCATCGCTGTTCGTGAAGGTGGTTCAGACATTGATACCAATCCCCGGTTAAGGGTTTTAGCTCAGCAGGCAAAAAAGGAAAATATGCCCAAGGAGAATGTTGAAAGAGCTATTAAAAAGGCTACTTCGAGGGATGAAGCTGACTACAAGGAAATGGTGTATGAAGGTTACGGACCTCATGGTATTGCCATCGTGATTGAAACGGCTACAGATAATCCGACCCGTACAGTGGGAAATATTCGCAGTTATTTCAACCGTCACGGCGGTTCACTTGGAACAACCGGTTCACTGGAGTTCATGTTTGACCACAAATGTGTATTTCATATTACCAAAAAAGAAGGTGTCGAAATTGACGATCTTGAACTCGAACTAATCGATTTCGGCGTGGATGAATTGATGGAAGACGAAGGTGAAATAATTCTTTACGGCGAATTCACCTCATATTCGGCCATTCAGAAATACCTGGAAGAAAACGGATACGAAATTACAACTGCCGAATTCGAACGTATCCCAAAGGATCTGAAAGAAGTGACCGAAGAACAACGTGCATCCATCAACAAACTGATTGAAAAAATTGAAGACGATGAGGATGTTCAGAACGTTTTCCACAATATGGCCGAAGCGGAAGAATAATCGAAATTGCAGATATTAACAAAAAAAAGAACAACTCATACGGTTGTTCTTTTTTTTGTACAATATGTTTTACTACAGCGGATTTCCGGTATCAGTATTGTTCGTTTTCGTTCGGGAAATCAGCTGATTTTACATCGGCTACATAGCTAGCAATGGCATCATTCATCACGTCGGCAAGGCTGGCATACCGGCGCAGAAATCGTGGTGAGAAACCTTTCGTTAGACCCAGCATATCGTGTACTACGAGTACTTGTCCGTCGACACCACCGCCTGCACCAATTCCTATCACAGGAATTTTAAGCTCTTTAGCCACCTGCTCTGCCAGTTTTGCCGGAATTTTTTCGAGAACGAGCGAACAGCATCCGGCATCTTCCAGAAAATGAGCATCGCTGATCAGTTTTTCTGCTTCCGCTTCTTCCTTTGCCCGTACGGTGTAGGAACCATATTTATTGATGGATTGTGGCATCAGTCCCAGATGTCCCATGATGGGAATACCGGCAGTAAGTATGCGGGTGATTGATTCTGCAATTTCTTTTCCTCCCTCCAGCTTGATGCAGTCGGCATAAGTTTCCTTCATCACACGAATGGCTGAAGCCACTGCAATATCGGCATTACCCTGATAACTCCCAAAAGGCATATCAACCACTACCAAAGCTCTCTGAGCAGCCTTTGCTACGGATTTGCCCATAAAAATCATCTGATCCAGTGTCATCGGGAGAGTCGTGGTGTTGCCACACATGACGTTGGAAGCAGAATCGCCAACCAGGATAACATCTGTTCCAGCCTGATCAACGATTGAAGCCATGGTATAATCGTAGGCGGTGAGCATGCTGATTTTCTCGCCTCTCTTTTTCATTTCCATCAGGCGATAAGTCGTTACTTTACGGGTATCTTCACTATGTACTGACATATTTTTATAAATTTTTGTTGATTAAACGGGATGCAAAGTTACAAATAATAATTATAAACTGTTCTGTAGTTATGTTTAATAAAGATTGATAATTTACTGAATGGTTTTTCTGGTTTTTGCGTAATTTTGTGCTTTAATAAATATA
>JAFNAU010000079.1 GCA_017860335.1 Bacteroidota bacterium | reverse complement strand
TATCTTAATGGAAGTATTTTGCCCGTACTTTGATTAAGTCAGAGGATGCCTTTCAGGTTAGTGAAATCTATATCTTCGAAAAAAATGTCAGACACAGTTCCCTGAGCACCCTTCTGACAGTTATTGGCTGACCATCAGATTCGGGTTGATACACTATTGTTCTCCGACAACAGACCATCAAGTCCAGGTTGATGTGCTAATTTTTTCCGGTAAGCACTATCGTTTTTTCCAAACAGTAAGCTGAGACAGCTTGAGAACGGACATTCTGCCCGAAAGTTTCTGCACCAGACTCAGTTCGACAGGTTCACCGGTTAATACAAATTCCTTGCTCAGAATTTCTTTTATACCATCGTGCGATGTAACAGGTTCGCCATCCTGTTTGAAGCCGCCTGGCCAGTTCTCACGCCGGGTTCGGGTTTCGTCCCAGTCATACGTAGAAGTAATGATGAGCCACCCGTGTTCGTTAAGGCGTTCGTGTATCTTACTCAGGAATAAAAGCGGATTGCTCAGCTCTTCGAGCAGGTTGGAAACCACTATCACATCGTAGCCGGTGTAGATGGGCTTCAAATTCATGGCATCCGCCTGCATAAACAGGATATTTTTCCTTCCCTTTTCCAGACCGAAATCCGCTAGAACCACATCGCGATACAGCAGCAGTTCTCCTTCCTCTTTCATCACATAGCGCATGAAACCTTTTTCCTGAAGCTGAATGGGCATGCGTATCATGCGGGCTGTGAAGTCAAGCGCGGTTACATCGGTGTAACATTGTGCCAGTTCGAAAGCCAGTCGTCCAGTATCCGCGTTCAAATCAAGAACCCGCAAGTCTGCCCTCTCTCCCGCCACCTCCTTCACCAGCTTTGCCAGAACGGAGGAAAACACGGGAGCGTTAGTATACTGATCGCCCCAGTTTGCTTCGCACGAAAGCGTTACTTCCGTGTCCGTTTCGTATTCATTGCTGACGATGGTCAGCGGCATATCCGACTCCACAAGCCTGATACCTGCATGCTGATAGAAGTGTCTGCGGAAGGCGTAACGTGCATGCATGGTGGCTTCGTTGCCCGTCGAAATCCAGGAACCACCTTTTAGGAGGTTGTGCTTGCCGTCAAAGGTCGGTGTAGAAAAGTCATCGTACAGCGCGTGCACTTTGAAGCCGGGATAACCGGTAATGGGAGTTTCGGTCCACTGCCATACATTCCCCACGACATCGTAAAAATCTCTCTGCTTAAACATATCCACCGGACAGGGCGAAGTGTAGTACTCCAGGTTAATATTTCCGGGAGCCTGCTGCCATTCATCCGTGTCTTTCAGATTGGTTGTTTCGCGCAACCGGATCCATTCTGCTTCGGTGGGCAGCCGAAAGTTTTTCCCTGTTATCCTGCTTTTCCAGTTGGCATAGGCTTTGGCTTCGAGGTAATTAACTTCCACCGGCCAGTTCCACGGCATGGGTATTTCTTCGGCTACGAGCCGCAGGATGTATTCAGCGCCGTTTTTACGCCAAAACAGTGGCATTTCAGCCTCTTTGAATGTTCTCCACTGCCAGCCCTCTTCCGTCCAGTATTCGGGTGTACGGTAACCGCCGTCCTGAATAAATTTAAGGTACTCTCCGTTGGAAATCAGGAATTTCGAAGCACGGAAATCTTCCACACGTTCTTCATACTTTCCGTATTCGTTGTCCCAGCCATAAAAGTGGTGATTTTCGGGTTTTCCCATCACCACCACCGAACCGCCGACCGGTATCATGTCGTTTTCGGGTGCATCACCTTTTTTGTCGCATATTTTTCCAAATCTTCCGGCAACAACTTCGTTCAGGGGCAATTGACGTATCAGTAGCGACGAAGTTTCGAGATGTATCCGTTCGTGCTCGATACCCATCATGATAATCCAGAAAGGTTCGTGCCAGGTAACCGGCATGGCGAGCGGAACTTCATCAATCACCTTCAGGACTACTTCTTTTGCCTTGTCACGGTATTCGCGCACAGCGTCAACAGAAGGCCAGTTGTAGTGTTTCTCGTTCAGGTCGTCCCAGCTCATCTCGTCTACACCGATAGCAAAAATCGATTCGAATTCGGGATTAATGCGGGTATCGATGACTTTGGCCAGCAGTAGTTTGTTGATGTAAAATACGGCTGTATGTCCCAGGTAGAAAAGCAGTACATGGCGCAACGGATCGCCCCGGTGATAAAAGACATCATCCGACTTCAGCTGGGTATAGAGTTTCTCGTCAACTTCCCAGGTTTTCAGGAAATAATTACGTATTTCATTTCTTTTTTCCGCGGCTGTTCCCTGTTGCAGGTTTAGCGTAGTTGTAATGTATTCTTGCATAGAAAAATATGTTTTAGTTAACCCCAATATCTTTGAAATATACTCGACACACAAATATATTCATTTCAATCTGAATACGGGAAAATACTTCTTTAATTGTAATAAAAAAGCTCAGATTGAATTGCTCTGACTGAATAATCTGAAACAAAAAATGACGGCAGTTGTTCAGCTGCCGCCATCTGTTTTTATAAAATTGCTGTAAGCTTTTCGCTTTACACATCCTTCGGATTCGTGAAATTAATCATCCAGGACACACCATATTTATCGATGAAGTTACCATAATAGTCGCCCCAGAACTGATCCTGAAGAGGCACTATAATTTTTCCTCCGGCTGAGAGGCCATTGAAAATCCGTTCGGCACCTTCCCTGCTGTCGGGAAAAATGGAGATCAGATTGTTATTGCCCACATTAAGTATATGCCCGATATCCGGCAAAATATCGGAACCCATTATCAGGTCAGTGCCAACGGGCAAAGCCATGTGCATTACTTTGTTTTTATCCTTATCGGACAAGTGTTCCATACCGGGAGCATCGCCCATGCGGAAGATACCGCCCATGAATTCGCCGCCAAACACGGACTGATAGAACAGGAACGCTTCCTCGCAGGTTCCGTCGAAATTGAGATACGGATTTAATTTAGTCATAATCTTTTATATTGATGGTTAGTTTTTAATGGCTTTTAGGCTCACCGGATGAGGCCGGTCGATTATGAGCCGTTTTTGAAATATCATGACATAATGAAGAAACTCATTCTAATTTTTTATGCAGGTAAATTTTATTCATCTGAAAACGGGTAACTCCGTCGGGTTTGATTTTTTTCTGAATTATCGAGGCAATCTCCGTAAAACCCTGTTTCCTGTACAGATGAAGCGCTCCCTTATTCTCATTCCACACGCGTATAACGGCATCGGTGTTTCCCTTCGTTTTCTCATTTTCCAGAAAAACAGCCATCAGTTCCGAAGCCACACCCTGTCCGCGCGTCGCGGGATGCACCATCAGTTCTGCTATATAAACGGTTTTTTCAAGGGGAATTGCAGGATGTTGTCCGTCAGGGAATTTCCGGTCGAAACCTAGCGGCATGCCCAGTATCGCTCCGGTGATTTTCTCATTCCGTATGGCTGCGACACCGCTTCCACGCTGTAACAACTCTTTCAGTGTAGCACCGGCACTTTCGGGTGAAATATGTTGTGCTAGTTCGCCCGAAGTAAACGCGAGCAGGTACAACTGCAAAAGTTCCTGTCCGCGACTGCTAAAAAAGCTACTGTCAATCACCCGGAAGTCCGTATTTTGTTTTTCATCAACCATAATGGCTTAATAACAATCCGGTGGGCTGCTTGTTTATGACGGCAAGGAATTTTTACTGTTAATTCGATGAAGAAGCAGATTGTTTACAATAATTTAGCTAAATTTGTCCTTCTAAAAATCAAAGCTTATTCCCTGTCAGAACTTATGAGAAGACCGATTATTACATTTCTCCCCATCCTTTTTTTAGTTGCGATGACTTTTTGCAGCAATCCTCCCAAAGACAAAACCGGGAAAAAGAGTAAAGTATCCGAAGAAACTGAAATCGCGCCCATCGATACCGCGGCATACAATCTGCAGTTAATCACGCTGGCCAATGGCGACACTACCGGTAACTGGCCGGTAAAGAATCAGCCCTATCCGCTGGCGGGAGCTTTACTTCCGGGACACCGCATAGTAGCTTATTACGGCAATCTGTATTCCAAACGGATGGGAATTCTGGGAGAACTTCCTCCCAAAGAAATGTGGGCTAAACTGCATAAAGAAGTGAAAGCCTGGGAAACTGCCGATCCGAAAACGCCTGTTATACCGGCGCTCCATTACATCGCGGTAGTTGCTCAGGGTGACGCGGGAAAAGACGGTAAATATCGTTCCCGCATGCACGAGAAACAAATTGATTCGGTGCTTACCATTGCCCGGATGCACGAAAACACGCTGGTATTTCTGGATATTCAGGTTGCGCTCAGCCGCATACAGGACGAACTGCCGCTGCTGGAAAAATACCTGAAACTGCCATACGTTCACCTGGGTATCGATCCCGAATTTTCGATGAAGACAGGAGCCAAACCCGGAACACGAATTGGCACTTATGATGCTGCTGAAATAAATTACTGCTCGCAGTATCTCGCTAAACTGGTGCAGGACAATAATCTGCCGCCAAAAGTAATGGTTGTACACCGCTTTACCCAGGGGATGATTACAAACTATAAAAACATAAAACTGCACCCCGAAGTACAGATAGTGATTGATATGGATGGCTGGGGCGAGCCGGAACTGAAAAAGGGTACTCACCGCAACTATATTTTCCGGGAACCGGTTCAGTTTACAGGGTTTAAACTTTTCTACAAAAACGACCTGAAGAAAAGTCCCAATCGCATGCTCACTCCCGAGGAACTGCTCAAACTGAAACCACAACCCATTTACATTCAGTATCAGTAAACCGGAAATACAGAGACCAACAGGCATAAATACAACTGACAAGAAACAAAAATAGCTGCCCGTGATGAGCAGCTATTTTCTTTTTTATTTAGACGAAATCTTTTCTATTTCTTCTTGCAGGTCAATTTCTTCTCCTTTTTTGTCATAAAATTTGTATTGCAGAAAGCCGAGTTTTTGCGAAGGTAAAACTTTGCAGCCTTTGCCATATCTCAATTTCCATTGCATCTTGAGCGAAACAAGTCCTTTGGAAACGAACGCATCCACGTATGGATGAATATGCAGCTTAAATTCTTTGATTTTCAGGGTATTTACCAGATAATCAATTTTGCTTTCGAGCTGGTCGGTGAACAGTATCGAGGGTTGTGTGCGTCCCTTGCCATAGCAGGTGGGGCATGTTTCCTCAATATCAATATCAATCACCGGGCGGACACGCTGACGGGTTATTTGCATCAATCCGAATTTACTCAGTGGTAAAATGTTGTGCTTGGCCCTGTCGTTTTCCATGATGGTACGCATTTTATCGTAAAGCTTCTGCCGGTTTTCACCTTCGTGCATATCGATAAAATCGACCACAATAATACCGCCCATATCTCTCAAGCGCAGTTGCCGGGCTATTTCCTCGGCTGCTGACATATTCACTTCCAGTGCATTGTTTTCCTGTCCGTTTCCGGCTTTCGAGCGGTTGCCGCTGTTCACGTCAATCACATGCATGGCTTCTGTGTGTTCGATAATCAGGTAAGCGCCGCTTTTGAACGAAACTGTTTTCCCGAGTGCCGACTGAATTTGTTTTGTAATCCCGAAATTATCGTAGATGGGCAATTCGTCCTTATACAATTTTACGATGTCTTTCCGTTCGGGAGCAATCAAATCCACATAATCGCGTACTTCATTGAAAACACTGAGATCGTTCACGTAGATGTGCTTAAAGTTTGAATTAAACAAATCTCTGATTATTCCCACTGTGCGACCCAATTCTTCAGCTATGAGCGTAATACCTTGCGATTTCTGAATTTTGAGGAGGGTTTCTTCCCACCGTTTCACCAAAATTTTCAGTTCATTGTCAAGTTCCGCTACTTTTTTTTCTTCTGCAACTGTACGTACAATTACGCCAAACCCTTTTGGCTTTATGCTTTGTATCAGTTGTTTCAGTCTGATCCGCTCCTCCTCCGTTTTTATCTTTTGCGATACAGATACTTTGTCGGCAAAAGGGATCAGTACAAGAAATCTGCCTGCAATCGACAGTTCGGCTGTCAATCGGGGACCTTTGGTGGAAATAGGTTCTTTGGTTACCTGAACGAGTATTTCCTGTCCTGTTTTCAGAATATCGTTGATCGAGCCGTTTTTCTCGATTTCGGGCAGTTGTTTGGCTTTCAGCGTAGCCGGCGATTTTTTTCGGTCGCTCACCAGTTGCGTTGCAAAGCCGTTAAGAGTGTTGAAATTGTTACCTAAATCAAGATAGTGCAGAAAAGCGTCTTTTTCGTAACCGACATCCACAAAGGCTGCATTCAGTCCGGGCATTATTTTTTTTACCCTGCCCATATAGATATTCCCAACAGCAAATTGTTCTTCGCGTCCTTCCTGGTTGAGTTCTACTAGGCGTTTGTCTTCGAGCAGCGCAATTGAAATTTCAGATGGTCTGACATCTACAATTAATTCGCTATTCACTTTTTTCTGATTTATGTTTTTGTAATTTAAAAAAAACAAACTTAAATCCAAGAAGCTCGGTTTTAAGTTTGTTTCTTTGGACTTTTTGTGAACTAATGTCCAACAGACTATTTCTTTTTATGTCTATTTTTTCTCAGTCTTTTTTTCCGTTTGTGAGTAGACATTTTATGTCTTTTTCTTTTTTTACCGCTTGGCATTTTCTTTAATTTTTAAAAGTTAGAAATTCTTATTTTACATTACTAACAAAAGTCTTTGCCGGTTTGAAAGAAGGGATCGAATGAGCCGGTATAATGATAGTTGTATTTTTGGAGATGTTACGCGCTGTTTTCTGAGCTCTTTCTTTTACAACGAAGCTACCAAAACCTCTCAAATATACGTTTTCTTTTTTTGCTAATGAACCTTTGATCACTTCCATGAAAGATTCTACAGTTGCCAATACAGTTGCTTTGTCTATTCCTGTATTTTTAGCAATTTCGTTTACAACGTCTGCTTTTGTCATTTTTGTAATTTATTTTTAAATTATTAATATAATATTTTTCTCTCTGTTTCTGTTTTTCAAAACGGACTGCAAATATAGATGTTTTCTTCTGATTAAAAAAGAATTAGTCCTGTTTTTTTGAAATATTTTCCTAAAAATTATTTCGTAACTATTTGATTAAGTAAATCTTGTATTTCTTTCAATTCCAGATTACGTCCGGCTATATTTCCGTTGCGGTCGATGAGTACAGTTGCCGGGATGGAATTCACAGCATACAGTTTTGCTCCCTGATTGGACCACTTCTGCAAATCGGACATGTGATGCCAGCTGAGTTTATGTTTTTCTATTCCCCTGATCCATCTGTCCTTTTCGTCGTCCAGCGATACTCCGACGATATCAAACCTGACTCCTTTGTTCCTCGCGTAAAAGGCTGTCAGATCGGGAAATGAAGCCAGGCAGTCGGGACACCATGATGCCCAGAAGTCAATGAGCAGATAGTCGGTTTTGCCCACGTAGTCCGACAATTTTACCGTAGTTCCGTCGGGAGCCGTCATGCTAAAATCGATGTAAGGTCGACCTTTGGATGTTTTCTTTTCCACTTCGGTGGCTGCAATCAGTTCTGCAATGCGAGGTATGGCTTTCGTTTTGGCATTCATCCGGGCAAAGAGCGCTTCTTTTTCTTCGACAGTATAATCGTAGAATGTGGTCATAAATATATGTGTCCCCGCCATTTTATTTACGTTTTGCAGCGCATACTCTTTTTCTATATTTTTCATTTCATCCTCGTAAACTTTCAGTCCCGCATCAAGCGAGTCTTTCCGGTCAGCGGCCAGCGGACTTGTTCCGGCGCCAAAGCGGGTGTAAAGTTCTTCAGATTTGGCGCGGAGAGAATTTATCTCGATGGTGTATTTATTGAGCACATCGTTTTGTTCCGTTCCGGTAATGACGAAAACCTCTGCCGAATCGGCACGGGCCGCGATATTGCCCGGTTCCGGCAAGTTCACCGCTGATTTTATAACCGTTTTGTGTACAAGCTACCACACCGGCTGCCACGCATAAAATTAAAAAATACTTCCTCATGAGTTTATAGTACATTCTGTGTTTATCTGATTATCCGTTAGTTGTCCGGATTTGAAATTTTCCCGAACAAATTCAGCTACGCGCCGAAGCCATGTATTTCCGGATCGAAAATTTTAGAGTAACTTTGCTGCAAAGATGAGGCTTTTTTATCTTATATGCAATTTTTCAGTCAATTTATTATCAGTCATTCAGCTGTTTATCCTCATAGTCCATGCTCTATTCTCCCGACAAGATACAATCAATCCTGCGCGACTGGTACGACGCCAACAAGCGCGAACTGCCCTGGCGCGAGGTTACCGATCCTTATAAAATATGGATTTCGGAAATTATCCTGCAACAAACACGGGTCAATCAGGGCTATGACTACTACCTGCGGTTTATCGGGCGGTTTCCCGACGTGATATCGCTGGCTTCGGCTGATGAGGACGAAGTGATGAGATACTGGCAGGGACTGGGTTACTACTCCCGCGCCCGAAACCTGCACAAAGCCGCGAAACAAATTACCCATACCTTCGGAGGCAAATTTCCGACTGATTATCACGAGGTATTGAGCTTATCGGGTGTTGGCGATTACACCGCTGCCGCCATTTGCTCGCTGGCATACAAACAACCATATGCCGTAGTGGACGGAAATGTTTACCGGGTACTTTCGCGCCTTACGACTACCGCCACACCCATCGACACATCGGCGGGCAAAAAGGAATTCGCTGCTCTGGCTCAGCAGCTGCTGGACACAGTTCATCCCGATATTCACAATCAGGCCATGATGGACTTTGGCGCCCTGCAATGCACACCGGCAAACCCCGATTGTGTAATCTGCCCGCTGAAGGATTACTGCCTGGCTCGCCAATCGAACACAGTCAGCCAGTTTCCCGTCAAACAGGGAAAAAACCTTGTCACCAACCGCTATTTCCACTATTTCCACATTACCTGCGGCGAATACACCTACCTGCATAAACGGGAAGCCGACGATATCTGGAAAAACCTGTACGAATTCCCGCTGATCGAAACCGGACAAGATACGGAATTCGGTGAACTATCCGCAAGCGCTGAATTTCAGTCGCTTTTCGGCACGCTTACCGGTGTTAAAATCCTGCGTACTTTCCCTCCGATGAAACACGTACTGAGCCACCGCGTTATCTATGCACGTTTTTACCGCGTACGTGTCTCCTCCGAAAATGAGTGTATTTCCTCTTTTCTGAGAATACGAACCAACGAATTGAACCGCTATGCCGTTTCCCGCCTCACCGAACGCTATCTGGAACAGGACTGAGGTTTGACGTTTAAGGTTTAAGGTTTGGCGTTCCGGAATAACGAGGATAGCATTTATACTCTTCATTACTTAGAATTGCGTTTACCTTCCTTTTTAAGCCTTCAAAAGACCGTTAGATTTTGCGACGGTGAAACTATGGATTAACGTGAGTTCGCTGTAAGATATGCTTTATATGATTGTAGGCTGTTCGAGCTATCATCCCTAAATGATAATCAAGATTATGATTTATGCCTATCTTCCTAATACCTATTCTTCACGCAAGAAAGAAGATATGATCGCCTTAAAAATCAAACTAAGGATTTAAACGATTTCTACTTCGGGGACTCGAAAAGGTAGAAATCGAGTTTGGATGGCTCTGTATTTCACACAATATTGCCTAAATAGCGGTAAATATGGCAAAACAGCAAGGGTTATGTTTTGAGACAGCCTCTGACTGTACTATAAGGAATTGTAATCCGAAAAATTATCAAAGACTAAATCCAAAATCGAAGATAATATATCCTATTATTGCAATTAGTGTATTGTAAATTATCAGCGAATTGCAAATCCTTATAATACAAGAATGCGGGATTCTAAAAATTCCACCAACCAGTGCGACTTTTTGGACATTAATTAAGTTATATCCAATTCGACGAGAGCATGAAATATGCGTTTTGCGTTGTTGTCAACAACTATATTTGTACTGATATTATGATTATTTACTTGATTATTATGTTATGGTAATAAGTTTTGTTTCCCTTAATCAGTGTGATATTATAAATGCCTGGTGTGTATGGGAGATTTATAAAGGATGAATTTTGCGTAATGTTGTCGGTTTGGAGTACCTGACCTATTGCATTGTGGATTCTGTATTTTGCATTCTCTCTATACAAATCGGCAATTCTGATTTCAATGAAATTATTAGCTTGTTGTAAAAACTGTACGTCGTTGGAAGGCACATTTTCATTGCCTGTAGTAATACTAGGCACTTTGACAATAAGCTCAAAGCGCGACATGTTTTTTACACTTTCGGAGCTGAATTCGTAATCGCCATCTAAAAGCAGATTATGTTCCTTTCCAAGAGCCACATCATACAATCCTATCGAGCTCATTGGGCTGAATCCCATAATTTCTTTGGCAGATATTTTAAAATTGCCATTTTGTTGCGTATCGTAAAACAGAGGTATTCGTCGCTCACCTTCGAATTTTTTGAGTGAATTAATTGCCATCGATTCGTTGCCGGCTATGCTATAAATATCGGGAACTGTGGCACTGGCATTTAGCATTTTGGGTGAATCGTAATTATCAGATTCATCGCTTGCTTTTGGAAAAAAAGCCACAATGGTTTCGTCGTACGAATCTTCTTTATAAAGTCGTAACCTAACAAATTGCTGTATTTCTTCTTTTGGTGCACGACGAATATTGCCTGCATTATCAATATGCGAAGTGAAAGATTTTGCAAAATTAATTGTTCCCGAAGTTTTACTGGGCGATACACGCACCCAAAAAGCCTGCATGGGTGGAACTTTACCTGTAATTGTTTTTCCACTTGGGTTTACGCCTAAGTTTGTAGTGGTATTGTAGGTGTCAAATACCCAGCCTGTGTTAGCTTCGTTGCGCGAGCGATACCACATTGTTTCCATAATATCCTGTTTTGTCGCTGCATCAAAATCGAAATAGGCAGGATATGGATTTCCTACAAGGTTGAAACCCTCTTTTGTTTGTCCGGCAGTGCGATATACAGTTAATGTTTCATCAGTATTATTCAATGTTCCACCGGTAAATGTTACATTGCCAGTAGTTGGCACTGTTGCAATATACCCTTTCATGGGGGTTAAGTCAGTTATGTTGTCGTTGATAAGAGCCCAGGGTACTGTTGAACCATGAACTTCATCGTACCAATACACAGGGTTCGAAGCAGCATCGAACACGCTCGACTTTGCTCCCGAAACGGGGCTCGATACATACCAGTTGCGACCAGCGGTTAAGTTAGTTTCTACTTTATATACTCCTTCATCGCTAACCGAACCACTAATTTTTACTGTCGATTGCTCTTCGTCGTTGGCGCCAATTATTAAGGTGCCATTATTTGTGAGGTCGCCATTGAGTGTAAGCTGTTTTCCGGCTGCCACACGCACCTGAGTTCCAGAGTTAATAGTAAGTTTATCAAATGTAAATACTGCTGTTGTACTACCACCAATCGTTTGCGTTTCGTCACCAGCAAAAATCACTTCACTTCCCGAAGCTAATGTACCAAAAGCATTGGTTGTAGCAGTATTATTTGTAAAGTTACCGCCGAGTTTGAGCTTGCCGGTAAGATCGATTACACCATTTTCGTTAAGCACATTACCGGTGTTTCCATTTACTACAACATAAGTATTGCCCGAAACTACTATATGTGCACCGTTGTTATAAATCCCCTGTGCATTTATTCTTAAAATTAGAACGGAGAAAAACAATAATATCGTAAATTTTCTCATTTTCTTCTATTTTTGAAGAGCTTCTACCAATTCAGTAAGTTTTGAAAGCTGTTGTTGCAAAGCATCAATTTGTTTCTGTTGCGATTCCACGATAGCTTGTTGCTCTTGAATAGCATCCACAGCAACCGTAAAAATCATATCGTAGGTTATAGATTTTAGGTCGTTAACCGATTTCGATTTAACAATAATCTCACCCACTGGTTTGGGGTCTTTTGTGGTGTATTTCTGCTCTACAATATTGTCGCCATTTTTAACAAGGATAGTATAACTTACACCATCTTCGAATTCAACTTTTTCAAATGGTTTTAATACGGGAATTTCGCCTGTGCCGGTATTTACGGCATTAGGAATAACCTCTTCAACTTCCTGCGCTATAAACCCATAATTCAGTCGATCGCCGTAACTCACTCTATCTATCTTGTTATAGGAAACAGGTCTTAGTTTGCCTATCAAATCTAATGAGTTATGCAATTCTGTAATATTTTCCTTAACCCTTTTGTCAGATGTTGCCACAATAGCACCACCTGCCATAATATCATTACTAGCACGTATGGTTACATTAAAATTGCCGGGATTATCCCATATAAGAGTATTACTTGTACCAGAATGAAAGTAGCTTGCTGCTGTACTAATCCCAACAGCCCCATTTACATGCAACGGAGCATCAGGTGCCATTGTCCCGATGCCAACTCTACCATTTTCTTGAATACGCAGTTTTGGATTTCCACCTATATTAAACTGGTAAAAATTATTTTCACGTTCATAAAACAAAAAATCATTGGGATCACAACCAATAACAACATCTTCAGTGCTTCCATCAATGAGTTGAGTCTGA
Organism: Bacteroidota bacterium; assembly: GCA_017860335.1. Classification (GTDB taxonomy): domain Bacteria; phylum Bacteroidota; class Bacteroidia; order Bacteroidales; family Paludibacteraceae; genus UPXZ01. Next base: position 428 of record JAFNAU010000079.1, on the reverse strand, counting down.
AAATAGCCTGTTTCATCAACTTTAAATTGACTTGCTTTGATATTACCATTTACATCTAATTTGTAATTTGGAGTTGTAGTCCCGATGCCAACATTGCCAGCATTGTAATAAATATCACTTCCGGTGGTTGTCCATTGCGTAGCACCTGAGGCATCGCCAATTTGTGTCCATGTACTGCCATTGTAGTAATAAAAGCCAGCGTTACCATCAGTTTGATAGACTGTAAGTCCCGTGGTCGGCGATACAATTTCATTGCGTTGTGCCGCTGTCATACGGGGAGCTAAAAAACCTTTGGAAGTTGATTTTACATCTAACATGGCCGAAGCATCCGGAGCTGAGCCGTCGGAGTTTATGGCTACGTTTTGGGCGAATGATACTACTGCGAATGATAGAGTGACAATAAGGCTTAAAAGTGCTTTCATAATAAA
>JAFNAU010000078.1 GCA_017860335.1 Bacteroidota bacterium | reverse complement strand
AATATTGCTTATATTCAAACAAATACGGCTTCGGCACAAACTGCCGGGACACAACTTCAGAAACTGGACAGTGTAGTAGCATCCGATTACACGAAGTATATTTATTCCTACAATGAAGCCGGACAAATTGTCAGTGAGAAATTTTATGTGGCTACAGATAGTGTAAAGAAGCAGTTTACGCTAATGAACTTAATTGAACATAACTATGAAAACGGGAAAAAGATTTCAAAAGTATTTTCATATCCGTTAGACGGGGTTATGACTGCTTCCAGCCGAAATGTGTATGAATATTCCGAAGACAGAATATCCATCGACAGATTGGAATACGCTGTTCAGCATCAATGGAAAACCGCCCGGAAGACGGATTATTTTTATGAAAATTCCCTGAATAAATTGACGAAAATTGTTACCTCAGTTCTGGAAAATGAAGTTTACAAACCCGCAGAGCAATCGGAATATACTTATGACACGGAAAACAACTGCCTGCTATCCATTCTTGGGAAAAAGCTAAACTTTAAGAACGAATGGACTTCAAACACTAAAACTGAATTTAGCTACAATTCCGGGAACTTGATAGTCCGGACAGATCTTCACTGGAATGATACGGCAAAAGAATGGATTCCGGATGTTAAAACGGAATATATTTATAATACGACAAACACAAATATGGTGGTTTACAAGGAGTCGAAATATAGCGGAGGAAGTTATGTTGTTGTCGTTGAAAAGGAAATTACGATGGACAGAGCCTGTTCCAAGGACAAACTCTTGCTGCCTGCTGTAAGCAATATCCCTTTCAAGGTGGAAGCGGAAAAAGTCCAGAGTTCTCAACGGCTATCGCAATACTATTATTCCCCGCATATTGGTAACGGAACAATCAATCCGACAGAGAACCGAAACGCGTTGATTTATCCCAATCCAGCCCGGGATTTCGTAAACATTCAGTTGGCTCAATTTCCTTCAGAACCGGTTACTGTGAAAATATTCAACAACTCAGGCAAGTTGCTGCTAAGCCAACGTATTGGAAATAACCGAGAGAAGATATCTCTGAAATCATTTCCGGTCGGAATTTACCTGCTTCAACTCGAAAATGGCACCCATAAGGAATTGGTGAAGGTTGTCAAACAGTAACAATTGGCTGCCTTGTCCTGAAACAGCTTTACAAAAAAGTAAACACAATTCAGGACGATACAGTTTAAAATAAAAAACGCGGAGATTATTCTTCGCGTTTCGTATTTATTTTAGTCCTTTCTTACTTCGTTGTAACAATCCCGGCAGATAGGTTCATATTCGGTCATTTCGCCCAGCAGTACCTGCTTGTCGCCTGCCACCAACCGATGGGAGACATAGGCCAGCGCACCGCAGCGCACACAGATAGCGTGAACTTTAAAGACATCGTCGGCAACAGCCATCAGGGCAGGCATAGGTCCGAAGGGGACGCAACGGAAATCCATGTCGAGACCGGCCACAATCACACGGATGCCATTGTCAGCCAGTTGCTTGCAAACTTCTACCAGTCCTTCGTCAAAAAACTGGGCTTCGTCAATGCCGATGACATCCACCTCGCTGGACATAAGCAGGATGCTTCCCGATGATTCGACAGGAGTGGAACGTATGGCGGTCCGGTCGTGTGAAACAACATCTTCCTCCGAATAGCGAGTGTCAATCTTAGGCTTAAAAATTTCCACCCTCTGTTTTGCAAACTTGGCGCGTTTCAACCTGCGGATTAATTCCTCGGTCTTGCCCGAAAACATGGAACCGCAGATAACTTCTATACTGCCTTTCTTTACCTGATTGGGATGGTTTTTCTCCGAATAGATCATTGGGATTTTGTTGAAAAATATGTTTTAACCGTGTTCTTTTCAATTCATTAATTAGTATCTTTACAGCGTATTTTCAAAATGGACTGCAAATAACCAATAATTTGTACAAAAATAAATAAAATACTTTTACAGAACCTGTTTTTTAGGAAAAAGATATGAACAAAGACATCATTGTGCTCTTGCTGAAAAGAGATATTCAGGAACTGAACCTGCTGACCGAAGGATTTGAGAAATTAACCGAATTTCCCGCTCCGCTGCTTCTGCTGGCAACACAGAAAGCCGAAAACATTCTGAAAAGCCTGAGCCAGCTGGACGGCGCTCAAAGCCACACCGAACTGGGAGAGATTGATTATCTGCCTTTTGAAGATGAAAGAAAACCGGTGAATGAGAAAAATAACGTTAACGCTCCGATCTATCCGGATGCCGAAACCAAAAGCACCGCGACTGAAACGAAACCGGTAACGGAAGATATTATCACACCGGCAGAAACTCCCGAAATAATAATGACAGAAGACAGTCATACAACACTGAACACGGCACCGGAAGAACAGGAAGATCCGCCTACGGAAGTATTGGAAACTGTCGAAATAAATACTTTCACGGCTGAAACCGCGACGGAAGAAACTCCCGTAGTTACAGTCCAGAACCCTGAGATTAAACCGGAAGAAGTGAGACCGGAACACACCGAACCAATCATCATTGCCAACAAATCGGCCATACTGGTCGATGAACTTATAGCTGACCACGACGAATCGCTGGGTGAAACCATTGCCAACCAGAAAATCGATGACATCCGGCAGGCTGTCAACATCGGCGACCGCTTCCGCTTCCAGCGCGAACTGTTCAACGGCAACGGCGAAGTGATGAACAAAACCATCGCTTACCTCAACCAATTGCAAAAATACGAGGAAGCTCAGTCGTTCCTGAAAGCTAAATTCAACTGGGCAGCTGACAACAACCATGCCGATGATTTCCTGCAGATTGTGAGAAGAAGGTATTAGTGGCTGGTGATTAGTGATTAGTGATTAGTGATTAGTGATTAGTGATTAGTGATTAGTGATTGGTGATTGGCAGAATACCTTTACAAATGCTGATTTGATATTACAAAACGGGATAGTCATCGCATGATACACCACCCATGACCAGAAAAAAAGTTTTGGATATAAAAAGTAAATGATTAATAGCCAGCCTGTCCTCTCTCAAGCGGGGTTAGGGGGCATATATATAAAACAGATGAAATTATACGTAGTTCCTACTCCTATCGGAAACCTCGAAGATATGACTTATCGGGCTGTGAAGGTGCTTGGTGAGGTCGATTTGATTTTAGCTGAAGATACGCGCACCAGCGGTTTTCTGCTTAAACATTACCAGATCAGCACCCCGATGCATTCGCACCACAAATTCAACGAACATAAAACGGTGCAAAATGTGGTGGAACGTATCAAAGCCGGACAAAAAGTGGCGCTCATCTCCGACGCGGGCACTCCGGCAATATCCGACCCGGGTTTTCTGCTGGTGAGAGCCTGTGTGGAGAATGATGTGGAAGTGGAATGTCTGCCGGGAGCAACGGCATTTGTACCGGCGCTGGTAGCATCGGGCCTGCCCAACGACCGATTCTGTTTCGAAGGATTTCTGCCCCAGAAAAAAGGGCGTCAGACGAAACTGAATTCGCTCGCTGCCGAAACAAGAACCATGATATTCTACGAATCGCCTTTCCGGGTGGTCAAGACCCTGACACAACTTGCCGAAGTGTTCGGTGCAGACCGAAAAGCTTCTGTATCGCGCGAGATATCAAAGATTTATGAACAAACCGTACGGGGAACACTGGCTGAACTGGTTGAGCACTTCACCACCAACAATCCCAAAGGGGAATTTGTAATAATTGTTGCAGGGTTTGAAGAATAGCGTTACCTTTGCACTTAGATAATAAAACAATTATCACCATAAATTAACACTTAGATCACAAACAAATGATAAATCCGTTCTGTTACCAGATAACAAACCAAAATAAGATGAAGTCTTACATTTTTTATATCGCCGCTGCCCTGTTTTTATTCTCTTCCTGCGGAGTTAAAAGCGGACGTGAAGTTGATCAGCTGAAAGCCCAGAACGACTCGCTGATGAACTCAAAACTCGAACTGGAAAAAGAAGTGAACGAATACTTCTCTGCCATGAACGAAGTACAGGAAAATATTGAGAAAATTAAAAACGCACAGAATGTAATTTCTGTCGAACCGCTTAGCGAAAACACTCCCGAAGACGTGCGCACCAAAGTGGTGGAAGACATGAACTACATCAACGACATGATAAAAACCAACCAGGAAGAACTCGACCGCCTGCGTGCACGCCTCAAAAAGAGTTCGTTCAAACTGTCGGATGTGGAAAAAACGCTGGCTTCGCTTACCAAACAGCTGAACGAAGAATCGGCTAAGGTAGCCGCGCTCCAGGCTCAGATACAGCAGAAAGACTCCGTTATCAGCACACTGGGAACAAAGGTGGAAGAACTGGGCAAAAACGTGGAAAACCTCAACACACAAAATCTGGAAAAAGATACAAAAATACAGGAACAGGACGCAACTATTCATTCGGCCTGGTATGCTATCGGTTCGCGCAAGGAGCTGAAAGAAAACAAAATCATTTCGTCGGACGGCATCTTCAGTTCCAAAAAAGTGCTTCAATCTGACTTCAATAAAAACTATTTCGTGAAGGTGGATGCCCGCAATACAAAGAAAATACCTCTGTATTCCACTTCGAAAGCAACTATCCTGACCAGTCACCCGAAAACGAGCTATACCCTCGAGAAAGAAAACGACAATTATGTACTGGTGATTGTGAACCCTTCGGAATTCTGGAGTGTAAGCAAATACCTTGTGATAGAAGTCGATTAATTTCCGGGACGGCATCCCCGGCAAAGATCTAAACCTGGGACTTTACAAACCTTTGTGTCCTGAGAGAAACACGGAACATGAAACCCGGAACATGAAACTTGAAACACAGAACACAGAACACAAAACAAGAAACGAGAAGTCTTGCTAAACAACTACAACTACATATTCCTTGACCTTGACGATACGATCTGGGATTTTCATGCCAATGCCAAATCTTCGCTCAGCGATATCTACCACGATCAAAAGTTGTACGAACACTACCCCGACTTCGAAAAATTCTATCACATCTATTCCAAAAAGAATCTGGAACTTTGGTCGCAATACGGTCAGGGACTGATAACAAAGGAATTTCTGATTGTGGAACGCTTCCTGCACCTGCTCCAGAAGGTGGGTATCAATGACCGGGAAATGGCTTACAACATGAACACCGACTTTCTCGAAATTCTTTCGACCAAGACTATCCTCATGCCCTACGCCAAAGAATTGCTGGATTACTGCGCGGAAAGAAAGCTGCCCATGACCATCATTTCCAACGGCTTCACCGAAGTGCAATACCGCAAGCTGCGCAACTCGGGCATCGAAGGGTATTTCGCCCACGTAGTGCTTTCGGAAGCTGCCGGAGCGCTGAAACCCAGTCCGGAGATATTCGAATATGCCCTGAAACTCAACAACGCCCGCAAAGAAGAAGCGCTCATGATAGGTGACAGCTTCGATGCCGATATCCTGGGCGCCGTCAACGCGGGTATTGATGCCGTGTACCTTAACAACACCGGCACGGAAAATGAAACAACTGACAATATTCTGGAAATTAAAAGCCTCAAAGAACTTATAGGGAAAATTTGACCCAGTTTTCCGCAAATAGTTCATAATCATTGCTTGCTCATCATTTCGATTAAGCTGAAACAAATAAGAGCCCGGTTGCAAGCCAATTTGAGATGTTTTTACTTATTAACAACCACTATTGTCCGATAAAGTTTAATATGTTGCCACGCTGTGGCAAAAAATCTTATTTTTCACATCTTACTACAAAGATTTAGCCACGCTGTGGCTGTTCTTGCAACAGCGTGGCTAAATCTTTGTAGCAATTTGGTAACAAAAGGAAAGCAAGCCCCTGCGGGGCTTAATATTCTTATTTGTTTCGATTACAGTAAATTAGTGGTATTTTTGTGTTTTTTGTCGGACAACAATGATTAATAACACTGATTATTTTAACCCGAAAAAAACGCATAAAATCATATGGACGATACAACAATTAGTCATTGTCCGCTTTTCAGAAACATGAGTCAGGAAGAACACGATGAATTTCTGGAACGGAACATAAAAGACGTTGTGGAATTCAAAAAAGGGGAAACAGTGGTTCGTCAGGGTGACGTAATTAATTATATGTACCTGCTGACACAAGGAGTTGTCAGGACACAAATGATAACTCAGGAAGGCAATACATTGGAAATAAAATTGCTCGAAGCAGTCATACCCCTCGCACCGGCTTTCATATATGCAAGCAACAATCACTTTCCTGTTGATGTTATCGCCATGCAACCGTGTAAGTTTCTGAGGATTTCAAAATCCGACTGGCTGAATGAGATGGTCAGTAACGAAAAGCTTCTGATGAATTTTCTCAAGAGGTGCGACATTATGGTAGAAAAAGAATTATATTAACATTATTAAGCTCCGTAAGAGCGACATTATCGCTTTATTATAAAAGTCAAGACGACTTTATGATATCGCTCAAAAGCCTGAAATACAAACTTGCAATCTTTTTGCTTGAAAAAACAGCTCCCAAAAAAAACTATTTCATTCTGAAACGTTCGCGCACTCAACTTGCCGAGTACTTCGGTGTTCAGTGTCCTTCACTTGACTGCACCTTCAAGGAACTGGAAGATGAGGGCATTATCAGCACTGAAGGCCGCGTGGTTACCGTTCTGAACAGGAACAAACTGTCCGGTATCTGAAATCCGGCGGGTACATACAAGAACTTCCCGGGCTGCAAAAGCCCGATATATAAAACAATGACCGGTCTGTTTCCAAACCGGTCATTATTATCTGTGTTTTTTTTCGCTTCATCAGTAAGCGTGTGAGTCTTTTTCGTTGATTTCCTCGATACTGGTGTGTGTTTTTTCAAGCGCACGCCATGCATAGAAAATATATACCGCTATAAATGGAATCAGCAGCGATACCAGCGACATCACCTTCAGAGTGAAAAAACTTGAAGATGAGTTGAAAATGGTCAGCGAACTCTGCAGGTCGGAAGTGGACGGATAGTAGGCAGTTCCGTTATAACCAGCCACCAGAAACAACGTGGTAACAGTAGTAATAGTACCTGCTCCGGCATACCAGATACCTTTGCGCCAGCTGTCTTTGAGGAATGATTTTATAATCCCGAACAACACCAGAACAACTCCGGCCAGGAAGCAAATAAGCAAAAGCGGCATCTGAAACAGGTTATTCAGGTATTTCATGGATTCCATAAACACTTCGTTCGTACCCGGTTTCACAGCAAATCCACTGGCAAAAAGTGTCCAGATTACAAAAGCGAGGAAGAACACCAGAAAAGGCACTGCATTCACCGCGAGCAATTTGTGCAAACGGCCTTCGATTTCAGCATTATTCAAACGGTTTTTGAAGAAAAGAACAGCCAGCGTACGGGCCAGAAAGAATACTGCCAGACCGAACAGCCAGTTGCGAACATCAAACAATGCCTCCAGGCCATGCAGCGGGTTGTCCCACTGACTGATTACCGGCGACAGTTGTCCGCCAAATTCAGTGATATTTTGTTTGTTGACAGTGAATTCGGAACCTGTAAAGAACGTGGCAATAGCAGCACCTAACAGGAAAGTTCCCAGCAGTCCGTTGATAAACAGAAAACCGCGATATGTATTGGTGCTAAAAAAACGGCCGGGTTTATTCTGATACTCGTACGATACCGCCTGAATGGTAAAACAGAAAAGTATCAGCATCCACACCCAGTAGGCGCCACCGAAACTAGTGGAATAGAACAACGGAAAAGAAGCAAAAAACGCGCCGCCGAAAGTCACCAGCGTAGTGAAGGTATATTCCCATTTTTTTCCAAGCACGTTGACCAGCAAACGGCGTTGATCCTCCGTTTTTCCCAGTGAGAAAATCATGGACTGACCGCCCTGTACAAAAAGCAGAAAGGAAAGAATACCTGCCAGCAGCGAGATCAGAAACCACCAGTAATGCTGCAGAAATGAATATGTTATCATAGTGTATTGTATTTAATATTATTGAAATTTATTCTCCTCTTTTTTGGAAAAATCTTATTATAAAACCGGCTATCTGCTTAGTCTTCAACCGGACCTTTTTTGATTTGTTTCAGCATGATGCGTATCTCGGCAATCAACAGAGCGGTAAACATAATCAGGAACAAAAAGAACGTGATCTGCACTGATGATGTCTGAATACTGGAAATGGCAGCCTGTACGGGCAACACATCCTGAATAGCCCAGGGTTGACGTCCCACTTCAGCTACAATCCAGCCTAGTTCGCCCGCCAGATAACCCAGTGGTATGGTGAATAAAGTAACCCACAATAACCATTTCTGTTTTTCAAGTATTTTCTTGTAATCGAAGAATAAAATGACAACAAACAAGGCGATAAAGAAGAAGCCTAACCCCACCATAAGATGGAATGAATAGAATATTAACGGCACATTGGGAATGGAGTCTTCGGGTTTATCCAGATAACCGTATCCGAAGTATTTGTAATTAGTGTCAAGCACCGCTTTGTGGGTTGCCAGCGCAGTAGTGTCATTCGCTTTTTCGGCTTCTTTGTACTGTTTCAGCGCGTTGATTGCCGCCTGCCCCATTGTTTTCTTCTGTTCGAACGACAGTGCTTTTGTTGTATCATTTATCGTTGTGTAACCACCGTCAATGATATCCTGAATACCGGGAACGAAAGCATTAAAATCGCGGTAGCCAAGGAAAGAAAGCATCTTTGGAATTCGGAGGGGAACCAGCACCGGCTCGACGTTATCGTTGTATTTTTCTTTAGCCGGATTAACGATACCCATTATAACGAGTGGAGTTCCCTGCTGACCTTTGTACAATCCTTCCATTACAGCCAGTTTCATGGGTTGTTTCTGTGCAACGTGATAAGCTGAGCCATCACCGGTATAGGCTACCAGCAATGTGGCCACAAAACCGAAAATAGATGCAACTTTGATGCTGCGCTTTGCAAAATCAACTTCGCGCTTTTTAAGCAAATACCACGCACTGACACCGGCTACGAAAATAGCGCCCAGCACCCAGCCTGAAGTAACTGCATGGAAAAACTTGTTAATGGCAATCGGCGAACTCAGTAAACTCCAGAAATCAATCATCTCGTTCCGCACTGTTGCCGGATTAAATTGCATACCCAGTGGGTTTTGCATCCAGGCATTGGCCACCAATATCCAGAGCGCTGAGATGGTTGCACCGGCAATGGTCAGCCAGGTTGCTGCCAGATGCCAGCCTTTGCTCACCTTGTTCCATCCAAAAAACATGATGGAAATGAACGTAGCTTCCATAAAAAAAGCCAGGATACCCTCGATAGCCAGTGGTGCTCCGAAAATATCACCCACGAACCAGCTGTAGTTGGACCAGTTAGTTCCAAACTGGAACTCAAGAATGATACCTGTAGCTACCCCGATGGCAAAGTTGATACCGAATACGGTCATCCAGAATTTAGCCGCCTTTTTCCATTCTTCTTTACCTGTTTTCACATAGATAGTTTCCATGATAGCCTGTATGATACCAAGCCCGAGAGTTAGTGGCACGAAAAGCCAGTGGTACATCGCTGTCAGAGCAAACTGCGCCCGCGACCAGTTAACTAATGATACATCAAGTAAATCCATAAATTAATGTGTTAAATTCTTTAAATATAAGGATAATTTTTCATTTTAAATATACACAGTACCAGTCCATATAAGCCCATCAATCATACGATAATGACTGTAAATGCTTAATTTCCCTCAGGCTGTACAGGATGCGCTTTTTGAATTAATTCGTTTCTGACATGATCAGCTTTATCCTCCTTAGTATCGAAATTAGAATTGAGATAGTTTGGGAAAAAGAAAACCCGGAGGATAGCAAACATGATGAATAATTTGATCAGTACAATTGCCCAGAGAGTAAATCCCACGGTCATATTCCTGAAACCGTCGCGGTAAAAAACATAGATATTTTTAACAATTCGTGGCGTTCGCATAAAGAAGTTAGGGGTAATTACTGATAACATAAAAAACAAAAATACACATTTTTTTGAAAAAAGTGATTCTTTAATAATAATTTTTTATGTTTACCTGAAAATAATCCCGTCCGAATGTGTTTTGAAGTCGGATTTTGCGAACGTTCAATTTTGCCGTTTGCAGCTATATGAAATGTAAAAAAAAAGAACCATACTATAAAAAGTATGATTCCGTTTATTTTGTTATTGAATGATTTTGTATTGAGTTACTTTTTGGCTTTCGAATATCTTCCGTTGAGTTGTTTGACTACTTCATCAGTTATATCATAGGCCTTTCCCGCATAGAGGATATTGTCATTGGCGGTATTGCTGATAATCATCTGATATTTTCCATCTTTATTAAAATCTTTCATGAAAGCATTGATGGTATCGCGCAGTTGTTCACTCATTTTCTGCTGCTGTTCCATCAGTTGTTGCGATAATCTTCCATCCATATCCTGCAGATCCTTCTGTTTTTTCATAATTTCGGATTGTGCTGCTTCGGCTCTCTCGCGGCTCAGAAAAGCATTATTTTCGAGTTTGCGCTGAAATTCATTCATTTCAACCTGTAACTGACGCGCCCGTGAGTTTATAGTCAGTCTTGAATCTTCCTGCTTTTTGATCAATGCTTCATTTGCGTTTTTTGCAAATGTATAATTGAGCAGCAATGAGTCAATGTTTACATAGGCAATGGGTAAAGATTGCATGCTGGTCGATTTTCCGGTTTTCGTCACAGGACCAGCAGCTTTTTCAGTTCCTCTGCCAAGTACCAGAAAAAACAGGACAATAACTGCTACCAATAAAACGCCATTCAGAATGAGGGATAGATTTTTCATATTCATTTTTAATTATTTTATTCTATATCTTTAATCAATTTAGTAATATCTAATCCGGATATTTTTTGTGCCTGACGGTCTTGAGTAGTTGCACAGCCCACACCACGCTTGCGTAATGGCTTGCTTCCACCAATATGAATGTTGGGAAATTTTCCACCCTTCACCAAAAGTATTCTGAAACTCAGCAGAAAAACCGAAATCAGAACAATAAATGTTGTAATTAATACAGTTGCAACGATATTCATATTGTATAAAACTCAAAGAATTTATGCAAAGATAGTTTTTTTGATACATTTCAGTAATAGCTTCGAATATTTTTTAGAAAATTGAATGTTTTCGATTTTATTTTAACTTTCATTTGTTTTTTCGCAAATTTCAGCCGGGTTTTAGATTAATTTAAATGAAAAAAGCCGAAAAAGTGTTTGTAACTTTCCGGCTTCTTCCCTGATAATAAGTTGTTGTTAAAATCTTGAAGATACCACATTCCAGTCAACCAGTTCCCATAACGCGGCAACATAATCAGCACGACGATTACGGTAATCAATGTAATAAGCATGTTCCCAGACATCGAAAGTCAACAGTGGAGTCAATCCGCTGGTCATCGGATTTCCGGCATTACTTTCCTTTATGATATCAACTCCTCCTTCAGCGGTTTTTACGAGCCATGCCCATCCCGATCCGAATACGGAAACAGCTGCTTTATTAAATTCGGCTTTGAAATTGTCGAGCGATCCAAATTTTGCTTCAATCGCTTTTAATAAATTTTCGGATGGCACAGTTCCCTTTACAGGTGTCAGCGAAAGGAAATAAAAATTGTGGTTCCATATCTGAGCTGCATTATTAAAAATCGGTCCACTTGATTTCTTTACTATGGTTTCAAGGTCTGCATTCTCAAATTCAGTTCCGGGTACCAGTCCGTTCAGATTGGCCACATAAGTCTGATGATGTTTTCCGTAATGATAGTTGATCGTTTCTTCACTGATAACAGGTTCGAGCGCATTGTGCGCGTAAGGTAATTCGGGCAATGTAAATGTCATAGTCTTTATATTTTTATAGTGTTAATAATATCGTTTCTCAGTAATAGATGAAAAACAAAAAAGTATTCGTTTTGTTTATAGCAAAATTGTAAATAATGTAAAAAACGAACTAAATAGTTGGTTAACTTCATTTTTCTTAGCATCTTTGCAATACAAAATTAGTTAAATTTTTACAAACATAAATTCTTAGAAAATGAAAAAGATTTTTGGAATAATCCTGATAGCTGCTGTAATTGTTGCCGGCGCTACATCATGTAAATCAAAACAAAAAGTTACTGAAATTTCGGGAGCCAATGTTGAAGCAACTGCAAAGACCAATACTCAGGCAACTGCTGCTACAATGACCGCCACTACCGAAGAAGTAGAAAAAACCCGTAATGAAAAATTCAGTCTGGCTGAAGGTGAAACCAACTCTGCTGCTTTCAACAATAAATACCATGTTGTAGTTGGTAGCTTTTCTATCCAGCAGAATGCAAAAAATCTGCAACGTACGCTGAACAGCGAAGGCAACAGCGCCATCGTGGTTGTGAACGAACAAGGCATGTACCGCGTTCTCATTGCATCGTTCAACGAATACTCTCAGGCCCGCGAACGCATCAATCAGATCAACACCCGCTTCCCCGACGCATGGGTGCTGGTTCAAAAATAATACAGCTGAACACTAAACATAAATAAAAACGGCTTTGTCAACTGCAAAGTCGTTTTGTTTTTAAACGTTTGCATATTCAAAAATCACTACATTTGCATCAAAAAGAAAAAATGTCGCTGGTATTTATTGGCTTGGGAACAAATCTGGGCGACAAAGCCCAAAATCTTAATCACGCTATCCGTATTATTGGCTGTGAAGTCGGTGCGATAGCAAATGTTTCATCATTTTACCAATCGAAACCCTGGGGATTCAACTCCGACAATGATTTTCTGAATGCTGTCATTCTTATCGATACTAAACTTGACCCGTTTTCGTTGCTCGAAAAGACTAAAGAGATAGAACAAAAAATGGGCAGAAGTGCCAAATCGGATGGCGCCTATTCAGACCGTATCATTGATATTGACATTTTATTCTACGAAAACAGGATAATAGATCAGCCGGGTCTGAAATTGCCACATCCAATGCTTCACCTCAGAGACTTTGTGCTTACGCCATTAGCCGAAATTGCTCCGGATCTGGTACATCCGGTACTCAACCAGTCAATCATTGAACTGAAAAATAAACGTATTAAATCAGATATGCGAATGACGAAAAGTTACAAGGAGGGTTACACCTGCAGGAAATTCAGCGTTCCTACCAAAAGGTTTTGTCAGACTATGGATTTGAGAAACGATCCGGAACTCATCGCTGAATATGTGAAACGTCACAGCGAGCATGAGATATGGAAAGAAATACCCGCGGGTATCCGGGAAGTTGGTATTCTGGAAATGGAAATTTACCTGCTCGGCACAAAACTTTTCATGATTCTGGAAACACCCGTCAATTTCAGTTGGGATGCAGCATTTGCCAAACTGGCAACACTTCCCCGTCAGGCTGAATGGGAAGATTATATGTCTGTTTTTCAACTGGTTGAGAAAGGAACAAGTTCCGATGAAAAATGGGAACTTATGGAGCGCATTTTTTACCTGTACGACTGATTACTCGTTCACTGGGGTCGAACCGTGGTAATCGTCAAGTATCTGAAGCGCTACGTCCAGATCTTTTTCGAACACCAGCAGACTGATACCCCGCTCTTTTTCGTCGAAAAGCGGAAAAATCCCGACCATCATGTCGTCCGTAACCGTGCTCTCAATGTTGCTGTTCTTTAGCACTTCCATATCAAGTTCAGCGTTCAGCACTGAATCGTAATATTTCGCTACAACAAGTTTTTCTGTATTTTCTTCCATTGTTTACTGTTTTTTATTAATTGGATAAATTAAGTCGATCTTGTTATTATAACATATATTCCATCATTATTGTTTTATATTTTTAACAAATGTCTTTTTATTCGAAACATAAATACCAACTCAAGACTATCCGTCGTAAAACGGTGCTGTTGTTGCTTTTCATACCTTTACTCACCACAATTCTAATTTTCAGAATTTTACCAGTAAAGTGGGTTCGTCATTTTGCTGATTTTGGTGGTATGTTGTTTTATAAATTCGGCAAAAACTCCCGCGACCGTGCGCTGAATAATCTCAGAATGATTTACGGTGAAGAACTGACGGAGAACGAAATTGTGTGTATGGCAAAATCATCACTAACCGAATCAATAAAGGCTTTTTTCGACTACATGGCATACTCGCATGTAAAAGACCGGAAAAAATACTTCAAGCTGGTAGAAGTTCAGGGAGAAGAGCATTTACGGGATGCATACGACAGAGGAAAAGGGGTTATCTGTTTGATTCCTCACCTGAGTTCCTGGGAATTTGCAGCTATTACACCTCCCATGCTGGGTTATGAAACATCCGCAGCCAGTAAAGCCATGAAAATGGAACTGCTCGAAAAGCTGATGGTAAAATTTCGCCAACGGAGAGGAATGAAAAATATTACCCGGGAAGGTTCATACCAGACGCTTGTCGATGTGCTGAAACGCGGCGAGTGCCTGATCATCATGACGCCCTTGTCCCCATGGTGATGACACGGCGTGAAGACGGAAAGTACCGGTTTATTATTTATCCCGAACTTCCGACAGTGAAAACCACCAATCCTTCAGAAGACCTGATAACCAATACCATCAATCAGAACAAAGTGATTGAAGATATGATCCGTAAAAATCCGGCCCAGTGGGTTTGGATGCATCAGCGGTGGAAAACTACTCCCGAATCGCTCGAACGGTACCTGAAAGCTAGAGCCCTTGAAAAAATGAGAAAGTAGAGAATTTTTGCTACTTTTGTAAACTTAAAAAATTGAATATGACTGAGCAAAAATTTATCTATTCAAAAAACGTCATTGAATTCGTGACTGTGGCAGCGGAAACATGCCTTTTTCTCGAAAACTCTGCCGATTTTGGAAAAATTGAATTCGTCGCCAAAGCAACAAAAATACTGCCTCTGCTTTATCTGAAAACCACAATGGTTGATATTTCGGGACTCGACACTGACGGAGGTATCGAACATTTCGTTACGGAAGAGGACTATATTTTTGTAAAGGAACAGGTGGCTGAATTGCTGGGATCTGACGATAGTTTTCTGGAAGTATTCGATCCTAACATGCCTTTCAGCGATACCCCGATAGCCGCATTCATTTCCGAAAATCTGGCAGATATTTACCAGGAACTGAAAGACTTCGCTGCCAACTATCAGATTGGTGAAGATGAAATCATGGAAACATCACTGCAGGCTTGTATCGAAACGTTTGCCGAACACTGGGGACAAAAACTGCTGAATGCCTTGCGTGCCCTCCACTCTCTGCAGTACAGCGACAGTTTCGGAGCAGATGAAGATAACACTGATTTAGATCCGGATGATTACAGAAAACTTGATCGGGATAGTTTTCTGAGATTTCAAACAGAAGATTAAATACAAAAAATGCTTACACCTAAAATAACAAAAGAAGAAGTCAACACGTTACCTATTGCCGAATTCAGGGGAGAGATTATTATCGTCGATGAACTTCTCAAAATAAAACCGGCGCTGGAATATCTCAGACAACAAAAATTTGTTGGTCTGGACACCGAAACCAAACCTTCGTTTCAGCGCGGAACCACACATAAGGTTTCGTTGATACAGATTTCCACCCTGGACAAGTGCTTCCTTTTCAGATTGAATAAAATTGGCTTTCCGGAAGAATTACTGCGGTTTCTGGCCGATGAAAAGATAAAAAAGGTCGGACTTTCTTTGCGTGATGATTTCAACGGGTTGAAAAAAAGATCGGCCATAAAGCCTGCTAATTTTATTGACTTGCAGAATATAGCCAAAGATTACGGAATACTTGAACTTAGTCTGCAGAAAATTTATGCCATCCTTTTCAACCGGAAGATATCAAAATCGCAACGTCTGAGTAACTGGGAAAACCCAGTACTTACCGAGCAACAGGCATGCTACGCTGCTACCGATGCATGGGCGTGCCTTCAGATTTATCTGCACCTGATAGAAAAAGAAAAACTCACGCAGAAAGAAATCGAAAAACTGATTTCGGAAGTGAATTCCATTCAACAGTAAACAAACAAATTTACAGCAATTATTAGCCATGATAACAGTTCAGTTAAAGCCAAAAAAGGAAGAAAGTTTACTACGTTTCCACCCGTGGGTCTTTTCAGGAGCTATTCAGCGTATTACGGGAAAGCCTCAGGAAGGAGAAGTGGTAGAAGTTGTTGATCAGCAGGGTAACTTTCTTGCTGTCGGACATTACCAGATTGGCAGTATTGCTGTTCGTGTTATGAGTTTCGATAAGCAGAATATCGATTCTGACTTCTGGCAAAAAAAAATCAGTCAAGCTTACGGAGTTCGTGTTGAACTTGGACTGATCAATCCGCCTTACAACAATACTTACAGGCTAATTCACGGCGAAGGTGATTTTCTCCCCGGACTGATTGTCGATGTATATGACGACACTGCAGTATTTCAGGCACATTCGGTAGGAATGCACCTAAATCGTCAGATGATTGCCGAAGCAATCGTTGCTGCTGTTCCGGCGGTCAGAAATGTGTTTTACAAATCAGAAACCACCCTACCCTTCAATGCTCCCGTTAATCCGGAAGACGGATATCTGATCGGGAAAGCAAGTGATACTTTCAAAGCAGTGGAAAACGGGCTGGAACTTCAGGTGGACTGGCTGAAAGGGCAAAAAACCGGCTTTTTTGTTGATCAGCGTGACAACCGGGCATTGCTCGAGAAATACTCGGCCGGAAAAAAAGTGCTGAATATGTTTTGTTATACCGGAGGTTTTTCAGTGTATGCATTACGGGGTGGTGCAAAACTTGTACATTCGGTTGACAGCTCTGCAAAAGCTATTGAACTAACAGACAAAAATATATCCGTTAATTTTCCTGATGCAAAAAATCATTGCTCGTATGCTGAAGACGCGTTCAGGTTTTTGAATGATATGCACGAGGAATACGACCTGATAATACTTGATCCTCCCGCATTTGCCAAACACAGGGATGCCGTACGCAACGCTCTGAAAGGATACAAACGACTGAATTTGAAAGCATTACAACAAATAAAACCAAACAGCATACTATTTACTTTCTCCTGTTCGCAGGTTATTTCCAAAGATCAGTTCCGGCTCGCGGTTTTCAGTGCAGCAGCCGAAGCCAAACGAAACGTGCGTATTCTTCATCAACTTACACAGCCGGCTGATCATCCTATTAACATCTATCACCCTGAAGGAGAATATTTGAAAGGATTAGTACTTTACGTTGAATAATATCGGTTAACATTTTGAGGTTTTTTATACGGGAAACCTCTTTTTTTATCATTTTTGATATTTATTTGCACATTAACCGCATTTATTTTTGGAATTAAAAAAAGTAATATTTACATTTGCAGCATAAATTATAATATCAACAATCAATTATTAATTAATTTCAATACGCCTATTGCCCAGAATTACTCTATTTTTAAAATCTAGAAGTAATGAAAAACATATTTCAGCTAACCGACGATATTTTGGTCAGGTTGTATGAAGAGGGCAATAATGAGGCATTTGAGGTATTATTAATGCGCTACAAATCAAAAGTTTATACGTACATATATTTGATTGTGCGCAATAAAGAACTCACCGAAGATATATTCCAGGAAACATTTATTAAAGCCATCAGTACCATCCAGCAGGGTCGTTATGCAGAAACCGGCCGGTTTTTGGGATGGATCAACCGCATTGCTCACAATCTGATTATTGATCATTTCCGCCGCGAAAAAAACGAAAACACATTTTCGGCTGACGGAATTGAATACGACATTATCAACAACACAAGGCTATCGGAAAAAAGTGTGGAAGACACCATTAATAACGATCAGGTATTAACCGACGTGGTTAATCTGATTAATTACCTTCCGCAAACGCAACAGGAAGTAATTAGGATGCGTTTTTTTGAAGATTTAAGTTTCAAGGAAATAGCCGAACGCACAGAAGTCAGCATTAATACAGCTTTAGGCCGGATGCGTTATGCACTTTTAAACATGCGCCGAATTGCTGCTGAAAATGACATACAATTAGAACTGAAATAATTTTTTGAGTTGATATACTATAACGCATAAGCATCCGTTTTATAAATAAAAAAACAAGCAAATGCCTATGCGTAAAGTTTCTACTCTGATTCACTCAACATCCAGAATTAACTCACAGTTTGATTTCATTCTCTCAGAAATGGGTCCTAGTGAAACCACTGTTAATAAAATCCTGCAGTTTGCGGCTGCTTATAAAGTTGAGAAAGTTACTGAAAATGACATTATCGGATTTATTTTGAATTAAACGAAAGAGGTTAGGTCGACTAACCTCTTTTTTTAATTATCACATTATAACGAATCTAATTTCAAATCGGTTTTATAAATTAATATGTGTAAATAACAAAATATCATATAGATACAGAACTAAATCAACATTTTACTGGGACACTATTGACATTATAAATAACGTGAGCTCGAGAAAAAACATGCATTATTAATAACTTTTAGTGTGGAATTGTTTATTTCAAACGCACATTAATTCAGTAAAAACTTCATCAAGAAAAATGAGAGGCTATGAGTAAAATCACAGCCTCTCTTTTTTTTGAGGATTAATTATTTCCGGGACTATTGAAAATCTTCTTTTTTTCTGTAAGTTTGTAAATTAAAATACGTACAGTGTTATGAGTAAATTTATCTCACCCTCGTTGCTGGCTGCTGATTTTGGCAATCTGCAATCAGCTTGTGAAATGATCAATGCCAGTGAAGCCCAATGGCTGCACATTGATGTTATGGACGGGGTTTTTGTCCCAAATATTTCATTTGGTTTTCCGGTGCTGGAAGCAGTAAAAAAACATTGCAGGAAGCCGCTGGATGTGCATTTGATGATCGTTGAACCGGAAAAATATATTGAACGATTTGTTAAGGCGGGTGCCGATATACTCACTGTCCATCTTGAAACACTGAAAAATCCGATTTCCACCCTG
>JAFNAU010000262.1 GCA_017860335.1 Bacteroidota bacterium | reverse complement strand
GGCGCCAATGGCTGGGGCAACAACGAAATTCAGAATTATATTGCTGGTGCCAGAGGCACCGATACATGTGCAGTTATTGCTGACGGAGTATTGAAAATCATTGCAAAAAAAGTCGGTTCAGAAGTGTTATCTATCCGGATGAATTCTATTGACAGCTGGACATACGGCTACTTTGAAGCACGTCTGAAAGTCCCGGCCGGAAAAGGCACCTGGCCTGCATTCTGGATGATGCCCAAAAACTTCACAAGCTGGCCCCTCGATGGCGAACTGGATATCATGGAATATGTAGGTTACCGGCCCAATGTGGTTCAGGCTTCTGTTCATACAATGGCGTATAACCATACTATTGGTACGCAGAAAACTGCCACCAAAACCATTCAGAATGCCGAAACAGAATTTCATATTTACGCTATGGAATGGACAGCCGATCCGTTCTATCTGAAACTCAATCTGGCCTGGGGAGGAAACTGGGGGGGAGCGCAGGGAATAGACGCAACGAAACTTCCAGCGGTTTATGAGATAGATTATGTCAGGGTGTTTCAGAAATAATTGATATAGAATAAAATACCATAAGGAATAACACAAAAACAGAATATAAATGATGAAAACTAAATTTTTTATATTAACACTTGCTCTTATTTTAATTTCAGGAGCAGGAAGTGATATAATGGGAGCTAAAAAGAAGAAAGTTGCTGCAAAACAAGTACCTGTATTAACACTCGAACAACGCGTTGACAGTGTGATGGCAACCCTGACTCTCGAAGAAAAAGTGGGACAAATGGCGCAATATACGCTTGATGTAATCGGCAAACAGGCAGATCCCAAACAAAGTGTAGATCCCTTTGAATTTCATCCTGATTCGTTAGATTTAGTTTTGGGAAAAATGAAGGTGGGTTCCATCCTCAACACCACCAACAACAAGGCTCAAACAACTAAGATGTGGGCTTACATTATTAAAACCATACAACAACGGGCTATAAAAGAAACCGGCATACCCGTTCTCTACGGCATTGACGCTATCCACGGTACTAATTATACAGCAGGTTCCACGCTGTTTCCACAGGGAGTAGGCATGGGAGCAAGTTTTAATACAGCACTGATGGAAGAGGGCTCAAAAATTTCTGCTTATGAAACCCGTGCAAGCAACATTCCCTACACTTTTGCACCTACCATGGATTTAACACGTGATCAGCGTTGGTCCCGTCACTGGGAAAGTTACAGTGAAGACAGCTACCTGACAGCTCAAATGGCATTGGCTTCACTTCGTGGTTTCCAGGGAAATGATTACAATAAGATTGACAAAAATCACATAGCTGTAAGTCTGAAACACTTCATGGGTTACGGTGTGCCTGTTTACGGTAAGGACCGCACACCGGCAGTAATTTCTGAAAACGATCTGCGTGAAAAGTTTTTCGAACCCTATCGTCAGGCAATGCAAGCCGGAGCATTATCTGTTATGATCAATTCCGCAATAATCAACGGGGTTTCAGTCCATGCTGATCACCGGCTACTTACCGAATGGGTGAAAGAAGACCTGAATTACGACGGAGTACTGATTACCGACTGGAATGATGTGGGAAATCTGGCTGACCGCGACCATATTGCAGTTGATCTCAAAGATGCAGTTTGTAAGTCAATTAACGCAGGTATTGATTTGGTGATGGTACCTTATAACCTGAATTTCTGCAATGTCCTGGTTGAACTCGTACAGGAAGGCAAAGTTTCACAGGCAAGGGTGGATGATGCTGTACGAAGAGTTCTGCGCATGAAATTCCGTCTTGGACTGTTCGAACGTCCATACTGGGATTTGACTGAATACCCCGATTTTGGTTCAAAAGCACATGAGGCTGTAGCCAAAAGTGCAGCAGATGAAGCAATCACACTCCTTAAAAACGAAAGCAACATACTTCCGCTGAAAAAAGGTGTTCGCCTGCTGGTTGCGGGACCCAATGCTAACTCCATGCGTACCCTCAACGGTGGCTGGAGCTATTCCTGGCAGGGCGAAAAGGTAGAAATGTTTGCTCAGCAGTACAATACCATTTTCGAAGCTTTGAAAAATGAATTTGGCACCAATAATGTGAAGTACGAAGCCGGTGTAACCTACAAAATGGACGGACAATATTTTGAAGAAAATGCTCCTGAAATTGATAAAGCTGTCGCGGCAGCAACGGATGTTGACTATATCGTTGTTTGCCTGGGTGAGAATACTTACTGCGAAACTCCCGGAAACCTCGATGAACTCACGCTCTCCGAAAATCAGATCAATCTGGCCAAATCGTTGCAAAAAACTGGTAAACCAGTTATTCTGATACTCAACGAAGGTCGTCCGCGCCTTATTCGTACCATAGAGCCCGCTTCAAAGGCAATAGTGCAGATTTATTTACCCGGAAACTACGGCGCCGATGCATTAGCAGATGTTTTGTCGGGTGATGTAAATCCAAGTGGCCGATTGCCATATACTTATCCAAAATTCGAACAAGGTTTGATTACTTATGATCACAAACCCAGTCAGAATATAGAAGGAAAAATGGAAGGCGCTTACGATTACGGTGCGCAAACTTCGGTTCAGTATCCGTTTGGTTTTGGTTTGAGTTACACCACATTCGAATACTCCAATTTAACCGTCGATAAATCCGAATTTGTATCAGGTGACAGTATCCGTGTAAGTGTGGATGTGAAAAATACCGGAAAAGTGGCAGGAAAAGAAGCCGTATTGCTCTTCAGCAGCGATTTGGTAGCATCCATTAGTCCCGACGTACGGCGTCTGCGGGCTTTTGACAAAATAACGCTCAACCCCGGTGAACTGAAAAAAGTAAAACTAACACTGTCGGCTGATGACCTGGCTTTCGTTAACGAAAAGGGTAAATGGACGCTCGAAGCCGGAGACTTCAGACTTCAGATAGCCAATCAGACAACAAAAATCAAATGTACCCGGACTAAACTCTGGGATACACCGAACAGATAATTTTTTTGAGGTAATATTAATTGTGATTTTTTTTTCATCTGTTTGAAACGGGAATTGTACGTTTGTGAAAACGAGACAGTTCCCGTTCATCTTTTCAGTTCGCGATGTAATGCATACGAAGATTTGTGGCTGTGAATGAAAGTGATTTTTCTTCCTGGTAACTGGAAATGCACACACAGTTATTTTTCTTTCTGGTAACACGAAAAGTATTGTAAAAACAGTGAGGTAGTCAGGTTTGGTTTTGTCGACTTGCTGGTCAATGCTACTGAAGCGGCTCGAACGGAGATAACCGGACAAAATGACTTGTCATTTAAAGAAGCGTTAAATTTTTATCAGTATCCATATTTGGAGGTATTCACAGAAACTGTGTCTGACATTTTTTTCGAAGATATAGATTTCACTAACCTGAAAGGCATCC
>JAFNAU010000077.1 GCA_017860335.1 Bacteroidota bacterium | reverse complement strand
GTTATCTGCAGAATTTTAATCCTGAAGATACTCAGTTAGCACAAGCTCAGCGTAAACTAAAGCAGGCTGAACTGGGAGCCAAATTTCTGAAAAGGATTGAAGATGTGGAAATTATGGATAGTATGGTGGTGGATAAAAAGGATTTTCTGAGCAAATTACCCCTCAGTCCGGATTTGGGAAGCCTCAAACAGACACGCGTAAAACTACCCGATGGTTCGGAAACCGATAAAATAGAATACATCACGCAGCGTGGCGACCGCACCTGGTTTTCCGATACGGTACGCGGACAGTCCGATCTTTTTACATCCTATAAATTGCTTGACCGGTGGGCGTCTGCCGAAAAACAAATTGCGATCAACACACCCGGCAATGAAAATTATCCGTTTCTGATGCTTGATGGTGTTACACTCTGCTTTGCTTCCGACGGTGAGGGATCGCTCGGAGGATACGACATTTTCATCACCCGTTTCAGTACCGACGCAAACAAGTTTCTTCCGGCCGAAAACGTGGGAATGCCTTTCAACTCGCCTTTCAACGACTACATGATGATCGTGGATGAATTGCGCAAAGTAGGCTGGTTTGTTTCCGATCGCTATCAGCCCCAAGGCAAGGTGGTGCTTTATCAGTTTATTCCCAATATCGAAAAGAAAATTATCCGTTCGGAAAATCCGGACACGCTTATACGTTTTGCCCGTGCAGAGGTAATCAGTAAATCAGCGAAAGGTAAACGGATAAAATCCGGTAACGGAGCCGGGAAACAGATCAGACAACCTGAAAACCGGATCATTATCAACGATTCGGTGACCTATTCTGATATCTCGGAGTTCCGAAGTCCTGAAGCCAGAGAGGCGTATCAGCAGTTACAAAGTATTCAGTCAGAATTTGATGTTGCAAAATCGGAACTTGAAGTTTTACGCGAAACTTATGCGCATTCGTCCGATGAAAATGCGAAGATGTCCACCGCAGAAAACATAATGAACCTGGAAGCGAAACTTCGCGAACTGCGACCAAAAATTGATGCGCTGACACTGAAATGGCGCAATGACGAAATAAAATTTCTGCAAAACAGTTTGGATAAAAAGTAAATAAGTATTAACTTTAAGCCCAAATAGAAAAAATATATGGAAATCACTATCGTTGTTATTCTTCTCGTTCTCGGAATAGTATTCCTGTTGCTCGAAATTTTTCTGTTCCCGGGTATTTCCGTAGCCGGTGTTGCCGGAGCTGTATTTACCGCTGCTGCTGTATGGTATGCTTATACGCATATTGGCGCTGTAGCCGGAAATATCACTTTGATTGGCGGTGTGGTGCTGATGGGAGTTGCAGTGTGGATGTTTATGCGATCCAGAGCGCTCGATAAGATGTCGCTCAAAACCAGCATAACCGGAACCGTGGAAGCCATTGATGAATTGAAAATCAGTGTAGGCGACAAAGGAACAACGATTTCGAGACTGGCTCCAATGGGCAAGATTAAAATCAACGGAACGGTGGTTGAAGCCAAAACCGACAACGAATTTATTGATCCGAACACCGAAGTAATAATCAAAGAAGTTTACAAAACAAATGTACTGGTGGAAAGAGTGGAGAATGTGCTAATGTGACAATATACCAATGTGAAAATGTGCTAATGTGCCAATATGCTAATGTGCTAATTTGAAAATTTGAAGATTTGAAGATTTGAAGATTGGTGGCTGGTGGCTGGTGACTGGTGATTAGTTATTAGTGGTAAACGGCAAACTATAAACTATAAACTGTATTCTACTTGATAAACTTTCCAACTTTACGAACTTGATAAACTTGATAAACTTGATAAACTTGATAAACTTGATAAACTTGATAAACTTGATAAACTATTGACTATAAACTGTCTCGTACCTGCTAATTCATCATTCATCTTTATAATTCATCATTTAAAAACATGGCTCTCATCGAAGTAATTTTATTAATCGTACTTGCTGTACTGATTTTAATGTTTTTCTACTATGTGCCGTTTCTGCTCTGGATTTCGGCAAAAGTTTCCGGCGTAAATATTTCGCTGGTTCAGTTATTCCTGATGCGCATCCGTAAGGTGCCGCCACGTACCATCGTTCAGTGCCTCATCGAAGCTCACAAAGCCGGATTGGGCGACGAAGTTACCCGTGACGGTCTCGAAGCGCACTATCTGGCTGGTGGACACATCGAACGGGTAACGCACGCGCTCGTTTCGGCATCGAAAGCCAACATCGACCTCGATTTCAAGATGGCTACCGCCATTGACCTCGCCGGGCGCGATGTATTTCAGGCTGTACAGATGTCGGTAAATCCAAAAGTGATCGACACACCGCCTGTTGCTGCCGTTGCCAAAGATGGTATTCAGCTTATAGCAAAAGCGCGTGTTACGGTTCGCGCAAATATCAAACAACTCGTTGGAGGTGCCGGCGAAGAAACCATCCTGGCTCGTGTGGGAGAGGGAATTGTATCATCAATCGGTTCATCTGCTTCACACAAACAAGTACTTGAAAATCCTGACTCCATCTCCAAGCTTGTACTGAAAAAAGGTCTGGATGCAGGAACTGCTTTTGAAATTCTCTCCATCGATATAGCCGATATTGATATCGGTAAAAATATCGGAGCTCAGTTGCAGATGGATCAGGCGGAAGCCGACAAGAACATCGCTCAGGCCAAAGCGGAAGAACGCCGTGCAATGGCTATCGCCCAGGAACAGGAGATGAAAGCCAAATCGCAGGAAATGCGTGCCAAGGTAATAGAAGCCGAAGCTGAAGTTCCAAAAGCTATGGCTGAAGCCTTCCGCGAAGGAAATCTGGGCATCATGGATTATTACCGCATGAAAAACATCGAAGCCGACACTTCCATGCGCGATGCCATCGCAAAACCAGGACAAAGCGGAACCACTCCGCCGAAACCCGGAAAATAAAACGAAACTCATCAGCAAAGACAGATTTTAACTATGGTTGAAGTCTGTCTTTTTTGTCTGATTAATTGTTGTATATATAAATGATCCGGTACTTTAACCAATAAATAAATCAACAGAGATGAAACGTACGATTTTATTTTTAACATTCGCGGCTTTTGTTCTTGGTGTGAGCGCTCAGAATCAGATAGTTATCAAGCTCAACGAACATTGCAGATATCGGGGTTACAACACCATGGAAGCTTTCCAGAAACGCCGTTCAGTCAACACTTATGAAACCCGGGACCTCAGTTTGCAGGATTTATCGGATTTGCTGTGGGCTGCCAATGGTATAAACCGATCCGAAAACGGGAAGAAAACAGCGCCTTCGGCGATGAATTCGCAGGATGTGGATATCTATGTTAGCCGTGCTGACGGAACTTACCTCTACAATGCAATTACAAATGACCTGGTTCTGGTTACTACCGAAGATCTTCGTCCGCTTATGGATGGCAATCGTCCATTGGGAACACCTGTTATCCTCGTGTTAATCAGCGATATGTCGCGTTACAAAAATTATTCACCCGGCAATGCCGAACAAAACAAGCATCTCTACGAAATGGGAGCCATTGATGCCGGAATTGTTTCGCAGAATATCTCTCTGTTTTGCGCTGCCAATGATCTGGGTACACGTCCCCGAGCAAGCATGAATCAGGACGCGCTGCGTAAAGCCCTGAATTTGAAAGAATCGCAGGTTATGTGGCTGAATCATCCCGTAGGCTATCCGAAATAACCTCATATAAATAATATTATGAACAAGAGAAACTGTCAGGGATTTTGATCCGTTTCTCATGCTCGACGGATTCGACAGCAGCAATCCTGCCGATTACATCAAAGGATTTCCCTGGCATCCGCACCGTGGTATCGAAACGGTTACTTACCTCATCAGTGGTGAAATAGAACACGGTGATAGTCTGGGCAACCATGGAACCATCGGCAACCTGCAATGTCAGTGGATGACAGCCGGTTCCGGCATCATTCATCAGGAAATGCCGGTTGCTTCCGAACGCATGCTGGGTTGTCAGTTATGGATAAACCTACCGGCAAAAGATAAAATGACCGATCCGGCGTACCGCGACATTACACAGAAGGATGTAGCAACTGTCGAAGAAGAAAACGCTACCGTACGTGTTTTGTCAGGCAGTTATAAAAATCACACAGCAGCCGTAACCGGAGACTATGTGAAGGTAAAGTATCTGGATGTACAGTTAAAACCCGGTATAGAGTGGACTTACAGCGAAACTCCCAACGATGAAACCCTGTTTATTTACCTGATTGATGGTACGCTGGCTCCCGCCGGAGAAGGAGCTGCATTCGAAGAAAAAGCCTGTGCCATGTTATTTACCGCATCGAATAAACTATCCTCAGACTATGAGGAACTTCAGGTGAAAGCAGGCAACAAAGGCGCCCGGTTTTTGCTTTTGGCAGCCCGCCCGCTGAAGGAACCAGTAGCATGGGGCGGACCCATCGTTATGAATACACGCGAAGAACTCAATCAGGCATTCGATGAACTGGAAACCAACAATTTCATCAAACACAAGATGTAAGGAAGCAATAAAAACAGTTCCGAATATCAAAAAAAGACAGGCTGACAGGGATACTTTTCAACCTGTCAGACCTGAATTTCCGATAAAATCACTAATTTTGCAAAACTATTCCGGAATCCGGTTGAGACAATCTGTCTGCCAATCACGGAAATGAATGATCACCGGACAATTTTATGTTTGTACGGTCGTTATTAATACAATTTCGAGTTTTCAGGAACAAAAAAGGAAATACTCACGGTATTACGTAAACATAAATTTATTTTATATATGTCACTGAAAAAAACAGTTATTACTTTCATTCTGCTCGCAGGCATTCAGCTTGCCGGAGCACAAATCAGGCCCAACGAAACACTGGTATATAACGGTTCTTACCAGCTGAGCGGTATGATGACCAGCCTGGCTCAAATCACAATGAAAACTGAACCAATCAAAACAAGTTCAAAATCTTACCTGCGCTTGTGTGTTCAGGTGGCTACTTACACCAAGTGGGATTCCTTTTTCAAAATCCGTGACCTGTACGAGTCTTATGTACATCCCTATTCGTTGAAACCAACGCTTTTCAAGCGCAATGTTTATGAAGGCGGATACACCAAGCAGGAAAAGTACACTTTCAATGCAGCAGGCAGTCAGGTTTCGGCTTATTCGAAGCGAAGAGACAAACCGGCAGAAACTGAAAATGTAAATATCAGTGCCAACACTTTCGACGCGGTAACGCTTATGTACAAACTTCGTACAGTTGATTTGTCGAAAATGGCAAAAGGACAATCACTTCGTTTTTCCTTGATATTCGATAAAAAGGAACATTTTATCTGGATCAAGATGATGGGAAAAGAAACCGTTTCTGCTGGTAATCTGGGTAAAAAAGAATGTTACAAACTTTCCATCTCAGCTAAAACCGACAAGCTGAGAGGAGTGGATAAAAATCTGGTGTGGCTTTCCACAGATGCCAAACGAATACCGTGTATGATGAAATTCAGCATACCGGTAGGTATAGGACAAGTTACACTTTCCAAAGCTACAGGAATTTAATTTATATATTATGAGAAAACTATTTAATATTCTGGCCGTTGTATTCGCGGCATTAGGACTTGTGTTTGCCATTTTGCCCATGGGCAGTATTGCATTCTTACCAATAATACTAGCAATAATACTGGCTCTGCTTGCCATGTGGAAATCGAATGATAGTCAGAAGAAATTCCCCAAATGGGTTCTGATTATTTCTATGGCTATTTTGCTGCTTGTTACCGTTAAAGTGGTCTTTGTTAAGGATAAGGTGGTGGTTGACGAACAGTTCATGCAGGAAAATGTGGATTCAAAATCTGAAGCTCAGCAGGAACTCGAAGGATTGTAATAAGAATTAATATTCTCAGCCTATACTTACTTATTCTTAAGCCGGACAAACATCTGTATAATTATTTCCGGATATAGCAACCAGATTCATCTGTTGATTATATCCGGATTTTCTATTCCTCCACGGCTCATATTCTGCACCGTATTCAGATTTATCTGAAAATATTTAGCATAAGAATGTTTCTGAGAGGTACAGCTGGTTTTTTAAAAAAAAATTCTATCTTTGTTTTTGCTATAAAAAATCACGCCATGCTTAATAAATGATCGTTTTTTATTCAGTATTGATTTAAATAAAAAGATTGTTGTACGTAAAAATCACTCCGGATATATTCAGCTCAGCAAAATAATCACCCGGACTTACATGATGATCTGATGATTATCAGTCTGAAATAAATAATAAAAAGCAAACACCATAATTCAACAAAATAAAAACGGATAATTAGCCGTTATGCAATGAGAAAGAAAATCAGGCATATGTTTTGTGTTAACGGCTAATTACATACCGGTATTGCAAAATTGTTCCACCGGTTTTCTGATAATCAAACCATGATTAATTTTAGAATGAGATTTCCTGTATCAATCATATTGCTCCTCTCTGTTACTCTGGCACTTGCACAGTCGGAACCAATCAGTCATGCCAGCGGGCTGATAGTCCAAAAGAAATTTAAATCGGCGTATCAGGTGCTGGATAGCGCCGATGCAGCTAATCAAAACGCAGAAATAGTCATTGCCAAAACAGACCTGTTGCTCAATCATAATATCGGTGTCAATAACCACCGGGTATTTGCACTGAATGATAGTGCAGCAAACCAGTCGGTAACCCAAAACCGGCCAATATATGTAAACTTTCCGGCTGACAGTATTCTGAAAGAACTAATTGACAAATATCCGGCTAATTACACACTTCATAAATCGCTCGGCGATTACTACCTTGATGTTCAGCTCACTGATGAGGAAGGCTGGATGATGTCAGATTCTGCTTTGGTGGCAGGTATCAAAGATAATTATCTGCAGGCTTATCAGCACAATGTATTTGATTACAAATCACTCAATGGCTTAGGCTATACTGCTATACTCGAAGAAGATTTTGAAACTGCTATTGGTTATCTTGAACAGTCGGTGAAACTTAATAAAAATTATCCTGTGTCACTTTCCAATCTGACTGATGCCTATTTTGCTACGGGAAAGTTTGATAATGCGTTGCTCAGTGCCCAGAATGCCTTCGGATTGTATACCGAAAACACAGATAAAGCCGAAGCTGCCCGTAAAATTGCTGAAATTTATATTGAGATGAAACAAAATGATAAGGCCCTCTTGTATTATCTCAAAGCCGATGATCTGATTCCTAACGACTACCTGACACTGATCCCTATTCTAAAGCTGGAAATGGAACTGAATAATAGCGATTATGCCAACCGTACCAATCAGATAATAACACTTGCCCCTGACAATCCGGTTGTGTATCAGGACGTGTATAAGGTTTACAGCGAGAATGAAAAAGAAAAAGAATTTGTTGATTTCCTCGAAAGTCAGAAAGTATATTACCGCTCCAATGTACGGGCACAGGCACACATACATTTCTACATGGCCGTTGCCCAATACGAGCAGGACGACTGGGTGGATGCCAAAATCAATTTTGAAAAGGCCAGAAATCTGTTTCGCGGTTTTTTCAAATCCAATCACAGTGTATTCAACGTGATCGATTCATACACCAATGCCATCCGGAAAAAATAACTGTTCAGGGGAGATTAGTTATTCGTTATTGGTTATTGAGTTATTCTTTATTGGTTATTCAAAAGTGGTCATTCATAATTCATAATTCATCATGGAAATAACCGATTTTATCATACGCTTACTGGTAGCCACAGCAGCCGGAGGAGTCGTTGGTCTGGAGCGTCAGTGGAACAATAAAACGGCCGGATTGCGGACCAATACCCTGGTGGCAATCGGAGCATGTATCTATGTGCTGATTAATGTATTTCTTACAGAAAAGGGTGCGGATCCTACGCGTATAATCGCTCAGATTGTAACCGGTGTCGGATTTCTGGGTGCAGGGGTAATTCTGCATGATCACGGTAGTATACACGGACTTACAACAGCAGCCACCATCTGGTGCAGCGCTGCATTAGGCTCCCTTGCCGGACTTGGATATTACAGGGAAACAGCTATCTGCACAGTGCTGGTGCTGATTGTAAATATTGCTTTCAAAAAAGCAGACCTCTGGTTTGATTCTGAGAAGAAAAAAAACGAAGGAAAATAAATAATCTTAGTTTTTACCGTTCATGACGTATGCGGTTATCGCGTCAAACCACCTATCGGGCATTAATTTTCTCAATAAAAGGATTGGCTTAGCCATTCCGCCGATTTTATACCGAAGACAGGGGTGACGGGTGGTGCTGGCACGAACAATTGTATTCGCTACAACCGAGGGTTTCGAAGCCCATTTATATCCCATTTCTAACATTGCAGCCTGATGACGCGCTGATGTTTCATAAACAGTGTTTTCAGCGAATTTAAGCAGATTCTGACCGGCAATAACCTGCCACTCGGTATTGATCATGCCGGGTTGTATGAGAACTACCTGTATGTTGAAACGTTTCACTTCCATCCGGAGTGCATCGCTGTAACGTTCCACCGCAGCTTTTGTTGCATGATACCAGCCCCCGTTCGGTTCGCTGAAATAGGCAGCCATCGATGAAACGTTGATGATACGGCCACTTTTCTGCTTCCGCATCACCGGAAGTATTTTCTGAATCAGTGTCGCCATTCCAAAGAGATTCACTTCAAACTGACGCCTGCCTTCCTCCAGAGGAACCGCTTCCACCGGACCAAAAGTGCCATAACCGGCATTATTGACAAGGATATCGATACGACCTTCTG
Source organism: Bacteroidota bacterium (assembly GCA_017860335.1). Taxonomy (GTDB): domain Bacteria; phylum Bacteroidota; class Bacteroidia; order Bacteroidales; family Paludibacteraceae; genus UPXZ01. The sequence goes on along the minus strand of JAFNAU010000077.1, from coordinate 3,420 downwards.
TCGTCAGAATATGGTCTACACAATTTTCAATGGAGGATTGACTGGTTACATCCAAAGGAAGGACAGTGATACCCAGCGGGATAAGTTCCTCCATTTTTTCTACGTTACGGGCAGCTCCATATACTTTATAACCCTTTCCGGCCAATAATCTGGCAGCTTCTTTACCTATTCCCGATGATGCACCGGTGATTAAAACCACTTGTTGAGTATTCATGTTTTTCTGATCCATTATTTTTTAATTACAGGTGAGCTAACGAAAAACCCGTAACGATTGTTCATTGCCGACCAAATAAGCGACGAAATTACGATTTTTTTTAATAAAACCTTTAAATTTTAATATTCTCGATTACCAGTTACAAATTACCAATCTTCAAATCTTCAAATTGGCATATTAGCACATTGACATATTAGTATATCAATAACTCAATAACCATTAACTTATTCTCCTTCATACTAGTGACTCTTACAAAAAAAATATATCTTTGTAAGTATTAAAAAATAAAATTTCTGGTATTATGGATTTCAAGCAACTTAATGATATTAAAAATCGTTTTGTAACACGCTCTGTGGGCGACGAACTGGTTATTGTGCCGCTAAGCGGAAATGTGGCACAAATGAATCGGCTGTTTACACTAAACGAAACCGGTAAATTCATCTGGGAAAATTCCGATAAATGCGCTGACAACGAAGCGATGGTTCAGCTGCTGACCGAAAATTTCGAAGTCGGACAGGAAACAGCCCTCAGTGATGTAGAAACCTTTCTGGATAAAATGAACATACTCTTGTCTAATCAGTAATTTCTGCTTATGTTCGGTCAACATCAGGTTCAGATTACGGTAGGAGGATTTATCATCCGGCTTTTTTCCAAACGACAGATCCGTCTCGATGTGGGATATATTCATTTTGTGTGTAACCAAAAAAAGGAACCGGATATTCTGGTTGAGTGTCTGGAGGGAGTCCCCGAAGGTATTCTGTGCGGTGCGGAACTCGTTTTTGAAGCTGCAAATACAGAAAAGATATTCTATACCATTTATCGTACGGGAACAGGGTTAGTTTTCGCGGTTTACGACCAGTACAGGCAGGATGAAATTCAGCAATTTGCACTGTTGGATGATTCTCTCAGACAGTGGAAAATCTGGTCGAAACTGGTCGGAGATGCATTAGAACCACTGTTATTTCCGATGGGGGCCATTCTTTTTCATTATGCCACTTTGCAGGGAAATGCGGTCATGATGCATTCATCGTGCATATTCGATGGAAAAAGAGGACGCTTATTCAGCGGTTTTTCGGGAGCCGGGAAAAGTACCATCTCAGGTTTGTGGGTTAAAGCAGGAAGCCGGATGATTAACGACGACCGTGTCATCATCCGAAAAGAGGAGGACGGTTACGTGGCTTACAATACACCTATGTACTATACCGATGAACCCAGAAAAACACGGCTCGACACCGTTTTTCTTATCAGTCATTCGCCGGAGAATAAAATCGCCTGCCGCAGAGATGCATCGGCTGTTACGGGTATTATGGCTTTCAGTATTCAGAATAATTACGACGTACGCTTTGTACAGCATCATCTTGCTTTTTTCAGCGAGATGTGCCTATCCGTCCCGGTTTACGATTTGGGATTTGTGCCCGATGAAAGTGTGATAAAGTTTATTGAAGAGAATGGAGTGTAGATTTTTTGTAACAGGTAATTGGTTACTAAGTTACTAAGTTATTGAGTTATTAAGCTAATGGTTGTAGTTGATGGTGAGACTTGGCGGCGTCGGGTATTATGATTTTACATGAGGCATTAAAACAATTTGCATCTGAAGGAGGCTAAGGAAAGTTGAAATAGCACCCGGCTCAACATACTTAACATTAAACGATTAAATAGTTAAGTGGTTAATCGTTTCAAAATTGCACACTTCAAAAAAGTCCTGTTTTTATCTCAAAATATTCATGCAGAAAGAATCTAAATACCATAAGACACTGATTGATCTGGCGGAGGTGCTGCTGGAAGATAAAAACACGCTCAGCATTCGGGTGAGTGGTTTCAGCATGTATCCTGTTTTGCAGGAGGGTGATATCTGTTATGTGGAGAAATGCAACACAGAGGAACTGAAAAAAGGTGATATTATTGTTTTCAGAGATGGAAAACAGCTGATAGCTCACCGGTTACTGCATATTCAAAAAACGGATAATGGTTATTTGTTGAAAACCAGAGGTGACAATAACCGCTTCGACGACAACCCTTTTACAGACGATTTTCTATCAGGTAAACTGGTTCGTTATCAGCGGAATAATAAAACCTGTTCTTTTAACAGCCTCAGTATGAGGGGTCGCAGATTTTCCGCTGTTGCTTTCCCGTCATTTTCCTCTTTCATCAATAATACAAACCTGCGGTTATCAAGGGGCGAAAAATTTGCTGTAACTGCTGTTTATTCACTGAAAAACAATATTTCGACAATACTTACCGGATCAGAAAAACTCTTTCGCATAAATGTGCTGATCAGTATTCTTCAGGGATTAATTCCGCTGGCTATTATTGTATGTTTTAAGTATTTGGTCGATTATCTCACCCTTAATACCTTACAGACTTCGCAGGGCAAGCTGTTCTGGTTCGCACTGCTGGGCATTACCGGTTTACTTTTTCTGGGAGGTTCGGTTTTCAGTCAGCTTTACGGTTATTTTTCTGAAAAATTGTCACAATCGGTTACGCGGCACATATATGCCAGTCTTCACCGTCAGCATGTTCGCTTAGGTTTGTCGGCCTACGAAAATCCGGACAAACAGGACAAAATGCACCGGGCTGTACAGGAAGCATCATTCAGACCAGTAAAGATACTGAACGCATTTCTCACACTGATTAAAACTTTCAGCTCCGGAATTGTTCTGGTCGGCTTGTTTGTGAGCATCCGGTGGTATGTATTTATTATTCTGGTCCAAACTACCCGTGAGCGGGAGAAATTCTATTACAACCGTGTACTGACAGCTTTCCCTTTTGCCAAGGAATTACGTCTTTTTGGTTTTTCCGATTTCTTTCTGAAACGGTTCAATCACACTCAGGAAAGCCTTTTCGATGAGAAAATCAGGTTAAGCCGCTCGGAACTTACCCTTACCGTTGCTGCACAAGTTTTCGCGGTGCTGCTTATTTTCGGATCGCTGGGCATTGTGTCGTACCTGAGCATTCAGGGCTCGATGACAATAGGCGCTGTGGTGCTTTTTTTCTTTGCTTTTCAGCGCGGATATTCCACCCTCAACGAATTCTTCCGTTCAGTTACCGGCCTGCTCGAGGACAATAGTTTTCTGCAGGACTTTATTGATTTTCTGAATATTAAGCCGGAAAAAGAGACCGTGCCCGTCACAAAGTCGTTTAGCCTGGAGCACGAAATCCGCTTCGATAAGGTAAGTTACCGCTACGAAAACAGTCAGCGCGATGTT
>JAFNAU010000004.1 GCA_017860335.1 Bacteroidota bacterium | reverse complement strand
TGATCTTTTTGATCTTAAAGTTGGTACCACTTATGACTTCCGCATTAAAGCGGTTAATAAAGCTGGTGAAACCTTTAGTGAAATTAGCCGTTTTGAAACTTATGCCGTTAGTGATTTCGATGGTAATCTTTATCACACGGTAAAGATTGGCACGCAAGTTTGGCTGAAGGAAAATTTTAAAGGCACACACTTTGCTAACGGTGATCCGATTCCTAACATCACTGACCAAGCTCAATGGGAAGCCGCTACCAGTCCCGCTTATTGTTATTACAATAACGATATTAAAAATGCGGAAACTTACGGCGCGCTTTACAACTGGTATGTCGCCTCTGACTCCAGAGAACTTATTGGCGGCTTCCATGTTCCGTCGGAAAAAGAATGGTTTGTGATTCGTGAGTATTTAGGTAGCATATCGAAAGCCGGTGGCGCCATGAAGGAAGTCGGTTTTGCTCACTGGGTACAACCTAACGCTGGAGCGACCAACAGTTCCGGTTTTACGGGCTTACCCGCTGGAGCTCGTCTAAATAAGTTTGGCAACTTAGGCGATTGGGGTATTTTTTGGAGCAAGGATAAATTTATGGGCATGTCTAATCAAGGTTGTGCTTTTGATCTTGGGGAAATTTGGGCTGCGTTAAGAGATAGTGGAAATTTTTTTTGGAAAGGATTTTCTTTAAGAATGATTCAAAACTAGATTAAAAGGCATCAGTAATTGATGCCTTTTTTATTTTTCTATGTTATAATTTAAGGGTCACAAAAAACTTATTTTTATTTTTATGAAAAAAATCTTTTCTAAAAAAAGACTGGTAATTATTTTTACAATTGCAGTCATAGTTTCAATTCCGATTGTTATTTTTGCTGATGAATTAAAATTCTATCGCTCTGATGCTCTTACCGGTAATGGCAAAATGGAAGTCATTAGTAAAATTGGTAGTTCCACGATTGTTAATCGTTCGGATAAAGATTATTTAGTTCCACGATTGTTAATCGTTCGGATAAAGATTATTTTGTTCCGAATAATACAGCACCGGAATATGATGCCTGGTCAAAAAAGGCACCGAATTATGTTGGTGTGTCAGTTTGTGGAAAATTTAAATGGGGTTAAACATATATAAAATTATTTTTGTAACTTTATAATCTCATAAATCAGTGCTTGTTATGTCCGAACAAATACCGTTTATATAGCCTCCCGCCCCGGAGGCAGACAAAAAAACAAAGACTAAGAAATGAAGCTCTTAATAATATCACTTACATTAAATTCAAGAAAATGAAAACATTCAAATTTTATGCAATCATTGCAACACTCCTCATTACCGCGGTATCGTGTGTCGAAAATTCAGGAAAATACAAATCTCTTGTCGCTGAACGTGATTCGCTGGCAACGGAAAAACAGGCTTTAGACTCCAATTACAATCAGACACTTGTGCTTTTGAATGACATTGAAAGCGGATTTACTGAAATCAATCAAAATGAAAAGGAAATGAAACTAAACCTTCAGGGAGTGGAAGGTCCGAAAGTGAACAGAAGGGAACTGATAGCCGCTCAGATGACGGCAATCAAACAAGGCATTGAACAAAACAAGGCTAAAATTGCCGAACTGCAGCAACTGGCATCAAAAAGCGGAAAGGCCAACGCCATGCTGACCGAAACAATCAAGCGGCTGCAAACTCAGATGAATGAGAAAACCCAGCAGATAAGCGCTTTACAGGCAGAGCTCGAACAAAAAAACATCAAGATTACGGAACTTTCTACTACGGTAACCGAACAAAGCAAGAACATAGCCGAACAAAGCAAAAGTATTGCCGAACAGCAGAAAGTAATGGAACAGCAGGAATCGACCATTAAGCAACAGGACACCGGGCTGAATACCGTATGGTACTGCATCGCTTCTTCGAAAAAGCTTAAAGAAGCAAAGGTAATTACTGATGCTGGGCTTTTCCAGAGCCGCAAAATAATGACCGGTGAATTCGATAAATCGATCTTCACGCAGGTGGACTTAAGAAACGTTACGTCCATACCTACCAATAGCAAAAAGGTAAAGATACTCTCACAGCACCCTAAAAACAGCTATAATCTGATAACAGATACCGACAAGAACATCACCATCGAAATCACCAACCCTTCCGGTTTCTGGAGTGTGTCAAAATACCTGATTGTGCAAAAATAGAGATTATTACGGGAAAATCAGGCGAAAACAACCGGATGGTCGGGGTAATTGTTATACAGCAAAATAATAATCATCGTTTTTCCACCTGATACAGGCATTGAAAATGGAAAGCTCAGGCTTTCCATTTTTTTATTGCAGGTTTGGTACCTTCGAATCAGAAATATTTCAGAAATATTTCAAATTTTTCATTCATGTCAGCCTGATATTTTCGTTAGCAAGGATGCTTATAGCATTGAGTAAGAAACGATAACTGAAAAAATATTTGAACTTTTCAGAGCGTTTGTTCCAGCATACGGAGAAAGTCATGTACACGAGCAGAAGGGAAAATATTATTATTGGTATCGAATATCCAGTCAGCCAGTTTCTTTTTTTCTTCGTCGGCCCATTGATTCCGAATTCTGGCCATGACATGCTCAGCGGTTACATTGTCGCGGTGCATCACCCTCCGGATTCTCTCCTCAACCGGTGCGGTAACAAGTACAATTTTATCTACCAGTTCGTCGAATCCACCTTCAAACAGGATGGCACATTCCATGAAAAGAAATTGCTCTCCCGAATGCATCATTACCCACTCATAGAATTTCTTCTTCACTTCCGGATGTACGATGTGGTTCAGTTTCTGAAGCCTTTCAGCATTGCCAAAAACAATCTGAGCCATTTTTGCCCTATCCAGGCCATCTGCGTTATAAACTCCCTCTCCAAATTCTGCAATAACCTTATTACGAACTACAGGACAATAGTTCTGCAGATTTTTTGCTTCCATATCGGTATCGAAAACCTGCCAGCCAAGTTCACGCAGATGGCGGGAGAAAGTAGACTTGCCACCTCCTATTCCACCAGTAATACCAATAATTAACGGAGTTTTCATGAAAACAATGATATTTAACACATATAACGTCTTTTCGGCAATGAAAGTTGCATTTCACTGAGAAAAAACTGTAATAATCAGAAGCCTAAACTAAATCCAACTGTGAGTGTGGTGTTTTTTCCCTGTAGAAAGACTGGTGTGTAATAATTCAGCACTTCCTTAGCTGTCATTCTGCGTTCGCCTGTGATCGGTTCGGACTGTGCATCAAAACCCTGTATATTGCTATTCTCAACGTTAATTACTGCATAACCGTTATTGAACAGTTCATAGACCAGTTTCAAACCGAGAGTTTGATTTTTCCAGATGACATCACCGGGTGAAGGCTGACTGATAATATCATTAATTACAGCCTGATTATTTTCCCTTCGAAGGTAATTGTATTCATTTCCATGCTTCGCATTGAGGTAGCTGAGGTTGATATCCAATCCTCGCATCGGTTTATATCCTGCCGATAAATAAATTTCCTGAGTATTATCACCCAGGTAGTGACCCAGATTATAATCGTTAGAAGCCCAGGTCAGCACATCAATGGAATGTTTATAATTGATGATATTCGTTCGGGTATATTCTGCCGTGAAATTCGTATTATCAATCAGAAAGTTATTCACCTTTGCACCCAGTTTGAGAGAAATGGGGTTTTTCTCAGCACTGGATGGTTTGAAACGGCTGAATTTCATTTCATCGATAAATACCGATGAGAAAAGATGCAGATGCCGGATATTTCGGGAACTGATATTGAAGAACATTTGTGAATTCTGGTTTTCGGTAGCAATACCTTTTGTCATGGTGTGGTCGATGGACTTGTAAAATGCCACTGGCAACAGGTAACCGGGCTGCACATTGTTTTCGGCATAAATAATGGAGTTACCGAATGAGAAATTAAAATTCCGGAAGGGTGTCAGTGTAAAAATATTGGCTGCAATAAATTTATTGTGATTGCGATACCATTTCTTCACTCCGTTTTCGACATAGTAATGACTGCTATCCACCACATTGGAAACTAGCCATCCGTGGATGTAATTCATTTCAAACCAGCATGCAGGTTTGACACTGAAATTAATCATCGGGAACGAAGGCACTCTACCCGAGAGGATATTCGAACCGTTGTAGTTGTCTCCCCACACGATATTATCTTTAATCAGTCCTATGGAGCCCCATTTCCATCCGTAGGTTATTCCTCCGCGCGAGTCGCTGAAATCGCTGGGCTCCTTATACTCAAAGCCGGGAAAGTTTGTCAGATATGAAGGTTCGGAAAGCCGTCCGCCTGAAAAGGAAATATCTCTCAGACTTCCATAAATGCTGAGATTTTTCCCTATCATGCTTTGAAAATCGATACCAAACCAGCGCTGTGTAATCCGTCCCTGTTTATTAGAATAGATATTCATCCCAAGAATAGGCTGAATGCGGGCGCGAAACAGGGTGTCTTTGTAATTAAATATCGGTGGATATAAATCCAGACGGAAATTTTCATTCTCTATGAGCGGAAATTCAAATTCGGGCAGGCGGTCTTGCTCTGGAGCATAATCTTCAAGAAAAAAATAGAGTTCCCGTTTCTGACGCTCATTCAGTTTTTCCTCGTACCGTTTTGATTCGAGTAGTTTTTCCGTTATAAACAATCTGGAATAAGGTTTCACTGCTGAATTCAGTTCAAAAAAACCGTCGTTTGCCAGTTCATCTACAAAATCATAAATACGGGTGTAAGAAATATGTTGAGGTATATTCTGAGCAAAGGAAATGACAGCAATGAACAGAATATTCAGAATTAAAATCGTTTTTTTTACCATGTTTTACCTATTTAACAAAATAATTTCTCTGCATTGCAGAAGTTATGCTGATCTGGCTTTTTTTATCAGGATATTTTTTACGATCAGAAAGAAATACTTAATATCCGTACGTACTATCCCCTTGTTTTCGCATTCGGTAAGATATTTCATTTCTGAAGTTTGTATTTCACTCAGCGTTTTTGGAATATCAGCATAAAACGGAGGCAGCAGACCCGGTTTGAATTTGGTTCTTTTTTCCTGTAATTCGTTCGAATACAGGTTGAAGTATTGAGTACTTAACGGTCTCACGCCAACCAGTTTCATTTCTCCTTTTACCAGATTAATCAGCATGGGCAGTTCGTCGAGCCAGTATTTTCTCATGAATCGTCCCAGTGTGGTTATCCGTATATCGCGCTTGAATTTTCCGCCTTCCTGCAGGTCGTTATTTTCATAAATATATTGTTGCAAAAACTCGGCATAGGGATGCATCGTTCGGAATTTAAAAACGCTGAACATTTTCCCGTCTTTTCCTTTTCTTTTGAGCTTAATCAGTGCTCCGTAATTTCTGTCGAGTAATGGTTCCGAGTTTTTGACTCTCCGGGCTACCACATAGTTCATATCATTAATTTTGAACTGTCTTTCGAGTATAAAGCCGCAATAGTTCAATCTGCCCAATACTTCCGTTTTGGACAAAACCCGTTTTTTCCCGTCGGTAATATCATAGTACAATCGCTTGGTCAGAAAAAATTTAGGCATTACCCGGTGATAGAGAAAATAGACGATATAAATGCTATTTGCAATTAGTTTTGAGTGTTTTTGATAAATCGTCTGCTTAATGGTACTCTGCGATTTGTAGCAACAGACAAAAATCCCGTCGTCGGGCAGTTTTTCATTAACCATTGCCAGCATTTGATTTATACCTCGTATATGGTTTAAGCGTTTCAGTTGAATAAAAGTAGAGAATTGATAATGATCAACATTTTCGAGCTCTTTGGAACTGAATTCAGTAAAAACACATGTACCACTCTCATACAACCTGGTATTCCTTTTCAGAAACGCCAATACCTTTTCGCCAGAAAATTCAGTAATCCGCATTTTTCTCTCCACGACAGCATCATCGCTCAACGAATGCGAAGGATGAGGTATCGCCGATAGCCTTTTATCCGGGTTGAAGTTTAGCGTGTCATATTGAACAGCATATTTATATAGATAATATACCAACAGAAAGAAATACAAGCTCACAAAAACGCCTAAAACAATGGTAAGCAGCACGTTTTGCGAATACGGACTAGCAGGTTGAATGAGAATAAACCCTCCAAAAAAGACGAGTATAAAAAGTGAAGTAAAAAACAGGGAAAAGGCTGATTTTATGAAAGAAATAGTCTTGAGACTTCTGTAACGGCCAAATAAATATGACACCAACAACCAAACCAGTATAGTTAAATTAACCGGAAAAAAGTATTTGCTGATTGGATTTCGGGTTGTCAACGGGAAAAAGTTGAAGACAATCAATATATTGGCAGAAATTAGTATTAAATCTGTCAAAATAAGCCAAAGCCTGGGTTTATAAACTTTAAGCATTCAAAAACGGTTGTTTCTTATAGTCCGGGATGCAAATACAGCAGCAAATATAATAATTTTAACCGAAAAAAAATTAATAATTACTGTTTAAAGTAAAACATCTTCGGGACCTAAAGGACTATACGGCCCGTCTTTTACTTCGAGTATTACCGTGCCCGACTCCAGCACATCCAGGGTATGCCATTGTCCTGCTGCTATATTAATGCCAAATTTCCCCTCTGAAATATCCAGTAGTTTTGTATCTACAACTTCTTTTTGTTCGTTATAGAAAATAATTTTTAACTTTCCTCGCAGCAACATATAGATCTCGCTTGTATGCTGATGACGATGAACAGGCAATTGAGTTCCCGGCTCTAAGGCATTGAGAAGTTTCTGAGCTTTTGCTTCCAGACTATCATGAAGATTATAATTCATTCTAAGCCGCGGACTCTCTTTTGCCTGACGGGTAACTTCATCCAGAAGTGTACTATCGATTATTTCCATTGACATTGATAAACGATGTGGTTTCATTAAAACTTGAAGAACTTGTATCTCTTAATTAACTCTTGCCGGTGTACCATGCATACATTCTTTTCACTCCCTCATCTATTTCAATCTTGTGTTTCCAACCAAGTGAATTGAGTTTAGACACATCGGTCAGTTTACGTTGTGTTCCATCCGGTTTGGTTGTATCAAACCGAATTTCTCCCTGATAATTTACAACCTGAGAGATGAGTGCCGAAAGTTCACGTATGCTTATTTCTTTACCTGTTCCAATATTAATGTGACAATTTCTCACTTCTTTTTTTCCCTCACTTAACTGATCAAAGTTTACATGTTCCATGATAAAAACGCTTGCATCCGCCATTTCCTCACTCCACAAGAACTCTCGCATAGGGACACCTGTTCCCCATAGTTGCAAAATGCCTTTTTTAATGCCATATTTATCTAGTATTGACATTATCTTATCGTCTGAAGTTTCACCGTTAACGCCTTCTACCGGCCGTTTGTTCAAATCCTCACGAATAGCCTCTAAGTTGTTATCCTGCAAACATTTGGCCAGATGCACTTTCCTTATCATGGCTGGAAGGACATGACTTTTTTCCAGATCAAAATTATCATTCGGTCCATAAAGGTTAGTAGGCATTACGGCAATAAAATTGGTGTCGTACTGAAGATTGTAGCTTTCACACATTTTCAGTCCGGCGATTTTAGCTACCGCATATGGTTCATTGGTGTATTCAAGCGGTCCGGTTAAAAGCACGTCTTCTTTCATTGGTTGCGGTGCATCCTTCGGGTATATACAGGTACTTCCCAGGAATAGAAGTTTCTTCACATGATGCCGGTAACTTTCATGAACGACATTGTTCTGGATCTGCAGGTTTTTGTAAATGAAATCGGCCCGATAGGTATTGTTGGCTATGATACCTCCTACATGTGCTGCTGCCAGAAAAACATATTCCGGTTTCTCTTCATCAAAAAAATTCATCACCTGATTACCATCCAGCAAGTCAAGTTCATTATGTGTACGGCCTACCAGATTGGTATAACCTTTGCTCTCAAGATTTTTCCAGATGGCCGAACCTACCAATCCGCGATGTCCTGCTACGTATATTTTACTATCCTTGTTCATGGTCAAAATCATCTTTCAGCTTCAATTTTCTTACAAAACGCATATCGTGCTCTACCATCAATTTCACCAGGTCTTCGAAGGATGTTTTCCGCGGGTTCCAGCCAAGCAGCGTTTTTGCTTTGGTGGGATCACCCAGAAGCTGTTCTACTTCTGCAGGTCGGAAGTATTTCGGATCGACTTCTACCAGCACTCTGCCTGTAGCCTTGTCTATTCCCTTTTCATCCACACCCTGTCCTTCCCAGCTGATTTCTATTCCTGCTTGTGCAAAGGCAAGAGTACAAAACTCACGAACGGTATGCATTTCGCCGGTTGCTATCACAAAATCTTCTGGTTCGGGATGCTGAAGTATCATCCACATGCATTCAACATAATCTTTGGCGTAACCCCAGTCGCGCAGCGAATCCATATTACCCATATATAACTTTTCCTGCATTCCTTGTGCAATTCGGGCAACAGCCAGAGTTATCTTGCGGGTGACAAAAGTTTCACCCCGACGTTCACTCTCGTGATTGAAAAGGATGCCGTTCACCGCATACATGCCATAGGATTCCCGGTAATTTTTTGTAATCCAGAAGCCGTAAAGTTTGGCAACTCCATATGGACTACGCGGATAAAACGGAGTGGTTTCCTTTTGAGGCACTTCCTGTACCAACCCGAACAATTCGGATGTAGATGCCTGATATATGCGTGTTTTCTTTTCAAGACCGAGAATTCTTACTGCCTCCAACAAACGCAATGTCCCAACCGCATCGGTTTCAGCAGTATATTCGGGAACATCAAAACTTACTTTCACATGACTTTGTGCCGCAAGATTATATATCTCATCAGGTTGTATGGTCTGTATGATACGAACCAGTGAACTGGAATCGGTCATATCACCATAATGCAGATTAATGGTACGTTGCTTGTGCATATCACGCACCCATTCATCAAAATACAAATGCTCAATGCGACCTGTATTAAAGGAGGATGAACGACGAAGAATGCCATGCACTTCATATCCTTTTTCAATTAAAAACTCGGCCAGATACGAGCCATCCTGACCGGTTATTCCGGTTATTAAAGCAACTTTTTTCATATGTTTATTTTATATACTTTAAATTATGAACACATAACATATCCCGATTATCGTGAGAACATACCATTTAAAATTCCTTGGTAATTCAGCAGTATCTTTACATGGCTTTTTCAAGATATAATCATTTTTGTTATTTCATTTTAATACTTTGTTTTGACTGTACAAATCCAAAAACAGCGATATATGCAAAACAAATCATAGGTATAATAAATCCGACATTCATATTATGTTCCCCAATCAAGCCCATCAGAGAAGGGCAGATTGCACCCCCCACTACGGTCATTACCATCACCGAAGAAGCAGTTTTGGTCTGAGGTCCAAGTCCTTTGATACCCAGTGCAAATATAGAAGGAAACATAATAGACATAAACAAATAAGATAAAATCAATGCGATGATACCCAGATGATCGTGCCGGTTAGCTGTTACCAGCATAAGGAAGGTATTGATAAGTGCAAAACTTCCCAGCAACGCTTCGGGTTTCACATAACGCATCAGAAAACTGCCTAAAAAGCGGCCGGTAGCAAACAAACCCATACCACCCAATCCGAGCAAAAATCCGGCTTGCATTTCGCCGATTCCCAGATTCTTTGTCTCCACTGTATAATTTACAAAAAAACTTCCAATACCTGTCTGTGCCGCTACATATAAAAATTGTGCCACTACTGCCATAACAAAGCGCCTCTGTTTAAAAAGCGGTATGTGTATGGCTTTCGATTTTCCTTCAGTCCGGTCAACAGAATGAGTTTCGGCATCAGGGTTAACTTCGGGTAGTTTTGCCAGAAAAAACATTAATGCCACCAATACAACCACGACACCAAGGCTAACATAGGGTATGATAAGCGCCGAATTATCAACTACTTTTCCTCCTTCAGTTGCAACCTGAGCAGAAGTTTCTGCTACTCCTGTAAATATTACTTTCAGGGTCTTTCCGAAAGACACTAGGGGACTATCGGTTGACGTATTCTTGAAAATAAATAAACTCCCGACAAGCGGACCTGCAATCCATCCGAGAGCATTGAAGGTTTGTGCCAGATTGATACGGCTGGCTGCATACTTTGGATCACCCAAAACTGTAGTGTAAGGATTGGCTACTGTTTCGAGGAAGGTTAGTCCGCTAAATATGATGAGCAGACCCAGCAGGAATGCCCAGAATTTATCAATACCTACAGCAGGTACAAACCAGAAACAACCGATGGCAAACAACAGCAAACCAAACAGTACACCCTTTTTGTATCCAAACTTTCTGGCAATGTATCCAGCCGGCAGAGCCATAATAAAATAAGCGCCATAGGCGGAAGCCTGAACCAGACCCGACTGCGCTTTGCTTAAGTCCAAAGCGTTCTGAAAATGTTTATTCAGGATATCAAGCAATGAATGGGCAAATCCCCACAAAAAAAACAATGAAGTAATTAAAATAAATGGAAACAGGTAATTTTTACCTGACTGTGTTTTGAACAATGATTTAGACATAAGATGTAGAATTGTGAGTTTATAGAATGTAGATTATGAGTTATGAATTATAAATTATGAATGAATAAACGACCAGACAAGTAGGATTAACATTCTAATTTCAAGTTCTGTTTATAAACTTACAATTCTCAGATTATCTTCTAATCCTTATCTGTATGGCATTGTTAATGGCTTTTTCGCTGAAGAGTATCAGATATCCTCCGCCACCTGCTCCGCTTATTTTCCATCCAAGCACATCGGCTTTATAATGTTCAAGTTGAGTATTTATCTCATCATTGACCATATCTGGAAACATGGCTGTCTGTGCATTAAAACTTGATGTCATAGCTTTTCCCAAAGCAACAGCATCTTTTTTCAGCAGGGCATCCCAGCATTCGTCGGCAGCCTGGCTCAAGGCACAGGCTTTTTCTTCGCTGATATATGTCCGGGCCAAAACATCGTACTTTTCCTGTCGCGGGAAAAGTGGTATTAGCCACAATCGCTCTTCAATCCAGTTTAACAAATCCGGATCTGAGTTCTTTTCTATTTTAACCGGCCAATAGCCGCCCTCGTAGTAAAAACGGTTGAGTCCGGGCATTGTAATACCAAGTGCATCCTGTGAGCCACTCACATAGTCGGTTCCCGGAGGATTTTCAAAACAGAAAAGGGTCTTTGCCTGCTTTTCTTTATCACCTTCAGGTATATCAGTTTGCCATAATTCTATGGCTTTATTGCGGCTGCTTGTGGACATACCGCTCCGGTTGTTGAATTCATAATCGGGTTCAATACAAATTGTAAGCACTGCTCCCGGAAAGTGTTTGCTTACATAAGGCTGATCAAGCCATCCTCCGGCCAGATCAATCCGGTAGGGAATCCGGCAAACCTGCCTCAATGCTGTTGTCGACCGTTCAGGTAAGCCAACATGCGGAATTCTTTTACTTACCACATATTCTATGCCCAGTTCCTTACAAAGTTCTTCTTTTGCAGGTGTATGACCATCGGTATTTACAAAGAAGATATCCGGTTTCAGGCTCTTGATTTCATCCAAAAAATCCATCAGACCACTGCCTGAGTTTACCCAGGCATCCTTCACCACTTTGAGCGACTTAACCATATATAAGCGTTCGGCATCTGAATTCACAGTTTTACGTGCTTTCAGATCCGAGATAGTCTTATCGGAACCAATCCCCACATACAAATCGCCATACGATGCTGCCTCTTCGAAAAAAGCCACATGTCCGCTGTGGAGCATATCATAACAACCAGAAACGAATACTTTTTTACTCATTAAAAATATATTATATCAATATTAAAATTTTATGTTTTTCAAAAAACCGTCAACTATCTACTGAACATTTAGTATTCATATGCAACCGGAAAAACTTCAGCATAAAGATAATGTAAATTGCGGATAGTATCACAATCACCCCTAAAAGATACAGATATCGGTATGATGTTAAAAAATATCCGGCAATAATAACCGTCTGCACGACCATATACACCAGCGAAACGACTAAATGCGGCATTTTCAGTTCATTGGCCATTATCTGATATAAATGCTTGCGATGCGCGACCATCAATGGTTCTTTAAGCTTTATACGATGTAAGATAGTCATAACAACATCCACACCGTACACCGCCAACAAAACCAGGTAGCTGAAATCATCCGTTTCTATAATGAGCTGACCGATTAGAAAAAGTAAAATGAACGCTACCGTAACAGATCCCACATCTCCGGCAAAACAACGGGCCTTTTTTCTAAAATTAAAGAAGTTGAACACTACCAGCGACAATATCAGAACTATCATCAAATTCGTATCAGCAAAGCTAACAACTTTTTCGTTGACATAACAGAGTGAAGCAGCAATTACAAGACTATAACCACCTGTTATACCGTTGATTCCATCCATAAAATTGAATGCGTTTATGACACCTGTACAAAGTATCAAAGCCAAAATCCATATATACCAGGGCATAATAAACAAATCCCACTCCACAAACATGGCTGTTATTGCAACCAATTGCATCAACAAGCGAAATTTCGAAGATAATGATCGTACATCGTCTATAAAGCATACCAGACTAATGAGGGTCAATCCAGAAAAAAACCAGGGACTGGTAAAGCCACTGTAAATAAAATAAATAGCAACACTAAAATAAAAAACAATCCCTCCTCCACGAACTGTCACACTCGAATGTGAGCTGCGTTCGTTAGGTCTATCAATGATATTAAATTTATCAGCAATGCGAAAATAGAGTAATTCCGCAACGAAGAGGAGGATAAGGATGATGAAGTATGTCATTATAAGAAGATATTAAGTAAAATATGTCATGTGATTTTTCTTAATTATATAAATCATCCAGATACTTCCAAATCATCTCATTGCTAAAATTTTCCAAAACAAAGTTTCTTCCATTTCTGCCATGAATTTTAGCTAGTTCTTTATTATTATAATAATCTTCAATCTTTAGACTTATTTCGTTTGGGTCTAAACCAATATACTTACCTGTAATCCCATTCCTTATTGCATCCCTGTTTCCAGAAAAAGAGGTTGTAAGAACAGGAAGTTCCATCGATGATGCTTCAATTATTGCATTACCGAAACCATCACGATAACTTGGATACAGAAAAACATCCATCAATGAATAATAATACTCCAAATCTTCAAAAATCTCACCCGGATAAATTATATTTTTCCCCTTCTGAATTTTTCGAAATGTGTCATTAGATATTACATCTCTGTCGTCGAAAGGACCTATGAGCAGAAGGTAAGAATCTTTATTGTATTGATTAAACAAAGAAAATGTTTTAATAATCTCGTTAATCCCTTTCTCTTTGGCTAACCGTCCGACATAACCAATAACAAAAGCCTCTTCCTGAATTCCTAATTTAGTCTTCAGAGTTTGTTTTTTATCGGATTGGATATTTGCGGGATTAAATCTTTTCAAAGCATCAACGCCATTGCATGATCCTATATTCAATATTTTTAATTTGCTTTTTCGTGTTAATTTATCGTTTATACTTTTCTCTATGAGATAAGGACTTACACACACAACTTCTTTAGCAAAAAAAGAAGTCAATCGTTCCACAGATATTAATATACTCCTTTTTAATCCTTTCGATGTTTCGTAAACCAAACCATGTCTGAAATAAATTCTTCTTTTCGTGCCGGCAAGATATGATGAAATCATTGCAATAAGAGCTCCCTTTGGACTATGACCCGCTACAATTTCGATATTATTTATTTTTATATACCTATAGATTGCATGAATTGATTTCAAATCATCAAATAATGAATAACTTCTGTTTATTGGCGTTTCAAAATACTTTATCTGTTGTTCATTAGCATATTCTTCAATTTCTTCGGATGGGCTTAATGCCAAATGAATTTCATATCCTTTTGAGACGAAATGCCCAAACTGATTTTCGAAAAAAGGATATACCGAGAAAAAAGTGCTTATAACGTGTAAAATTTTTTTCATTATTTTTATCTATAATAATTTGATAGAATTGTAAAGTTTTTGCCTTATATTCCTTTTATTAAAGATATCTTTTGCAAAGTAAAACATCTTTATTCTTTTTTCATCTATAATGTTTTTATCAGCTACTATCTGATTTAGTATCTTAAAAATTTGTTCCGGAGCGGTTGCAAATAAGGCGCCTTCCGATTTCTTTAAAAATGATATTGACGCTAAATCGTCCGGACCAATGCCAAATATACAGCTTCCGCTTTGAATACAATCAACAATTTTTGTTGAGAAAGAATATTTTGTAATCTTACTATAATTTTCATCAAAAGCTTCTGCATGAATAACAATGTCCGAGTCTTTCAATTTCTGTTCAATTTCCCTGAATGTTAGTGAACCTCTTATAGCCGAGAACTCACAATTTAGGGACTTTCTCATTTCCTTTGTCAGTGGTGTTGTTGTATAGATGGAAAGATAAAACATTTCTGTTTGATCGTTTATCTGTTTGATCGCATTAACTAACAGCGCCAGTGTTTTCCACCTGTCATATTGCAGATTACCGGCATAAATTATTTGCAGAGGTAAATTTGTAAAGCGTTCAAATGGCTTGGTCACATCAGCACCTTTATACAAAAGTTCGAAATCCCTTTTGGAAATTGCTGAGTAGTATTCACATAGTTCCGGTGTTATTCCATAATTTTTATCTGCGAGTTTTATTGTTTTTAATATGTGTTTTCTTAAAATTAACTGATAAAGAGCACTAAAAGGATTTTTACTTTTATAGGTATAATTTTCATCTACACAATAAAGCACGATCTTAGCTCTGGTTACTTTCTGACAATGATAAAGTACCCTATGCGGATAAATTAAATGCGGACAATGTATATGAATAACTTGTGGATTAAAATCCAGAAGGAACTCATCCAGCCCACTGAACTTTCTAAAACCAATCCACCAAAATAATTCTCTTAAAAGTAATACTGTATATGGTCGGATCTTTTTTATTCTGTCATATATGTATTCACTTTTTGTTTCATTACTCAGTTTATCATTTAAGCCGGGATTATAATATATTTCTTTACCGGATTTACCTCTAAAAAATGAAGAAAAAATATCTTTCTCATATATTCTGAAATACCTATGACAAACCGAATTTTCAATCTCCTCATTTCTTAAAAAGACATTTGCTATATTTTCCGATGGCCATTCCCCAAAATGATTGGATAAGGTATTACCAGTCGAATTTCTGTCGGACCAGGCATTAATACTTATAATTAATAAATTCGGATAATTATTATTGTTATCAGCCATAAAATCAAATTTGTCTCTTCAGGTTGAATAATGGATTTAGTCACTTTCCATTTAACCTTCTTCCTGATTTTTTATAATTCAAGCCCCTGATACATTGAGATAATGTACCATTTTTACTTATTAAATGTTTATAAATGAGAATCCTTTTACATTATCTTTTTTTAATTTTCCTGATTATACCCCATAACATTTCTTTTTCATTCGGGTTTAAATAAAACAGGAACATCAACACAATAAATACAACAGTAAGCACCACGCTATTAATCGCAAATGTGTATATATTGATACCTGGGCATGTAAAATGATCAAAAACTACAAAGAGCAAGACAATCAACACAAGCGGAAAAACTAATTTCCTGAATGTCATTTTGTAGAATGTAAGCATATTAATCCCAAGTTTTTTATGAAAAACCAGAGTGAAACCCAAAATATAAAAAACCATTTTACTGACCAATATTGAAATACCAGAACCAATTGCTCCGTACTTTGGCGTGAGTAATATTGCCAGTAAAATATTAGAAATTGCTGCAAAAACATAAATATATGCCTGATATTTCAGTTTATTCAATACAAGTATATAAGTTGTTCCTAACTGAAGAATACTGAATAATAAAGTAGGTATTATTAACAGCAACAGTACGTAATAAGATTTGGTAAATTGGACACCCACCCACAGTTGTATGAAATCCATTCCAACTAACACAAACATCAAAGTTAAAAAGCCAATAACCAATACCTGAAATCTTCCGACTTTTATCATCAAATCTCTTATTAACTCCACTGAGTTATTTTGGTTCAGCAAATCAGTAATTTTGGGCAAAAAAAGTCCATTTAATGCAACTGCAAAAACAAGCAGATAGCTATCGAGTGTGTTTGCAATAGAGAAAACTGCTATTTCATTTGTCCCGGAAAAAGTTCCTAAAATAACAGGAGAAATATTCTTTAAGAACAACTCTCCAATCAGTATAATCAATAACCAGATAGAAGTATTGAGTATCCCTTTAAGGACTGTGCTGTCCCAAAACCTCCAGTTAATATTCAAATACCCTTTGTCTCTTAAATAAACAATTTTACAAATGTTTATTACAAACGGTGTAGCAGCATATACAAGAACCAAAACGCTCAGTCCATATCCCAACAACAACGCAATAATGGTAAAAAAGACAGATACTAATTTTGTAGCCAGATCAAACAGCTTAATTTGCGAAAACAATTCAAACGCGTAATAAACTCCGCTGATATATAACAGCGGAAAAGACATTATACTGAAAAAAGCCGATATGCCGTAAATCTGTTTAAATTTTATAATTTCTTCAGGTGTCAGTTCAAGAAATACCTTATCGATAAAAAAATAAAATATTATCAAAGCAACTATCACTAAGACATCCAAAGCTAAATATAATTTAGCAGTAACACCTAAAAAATTACTTATATAAACCTCATCCCCTTCGCTTCTGTATTTTGCCAGAAATCGGGTAACAGCCTGGCTCAAGCCATAGTCAACAACAAAATATGTTAATACAGAAGTCATCAGCACATAAAGTCCGTAATCATTCTGACCTATCTGTTTTATCATCCAGGGAGTATAAAGCAGTCCGGCAGCTATATTTACAAAAATAGCTACATAAGAAATTATTGCTCCCCTTTTTATTTGCTGATTAATCATTAATATTATTCATTAAACCCAGACTTTCAATTATTTCTTTCCTCTTTGAAAATGTCTTTTAAATGTAAAACAAATTCTTCATTTAATTTTTGAATTCCTGATGAACTTTCATAAGGCATTGTTAAATCAACTGACAAAATGGACTTTACAATACTGGCAGGCTGATCATCATCAGAATATGTAATCAGTTCACTTAATACAGATTTTTCGATACTCTCTATCCTTGTACTTACAATTCTCAGATTGCAGGCCATATATTTAATAATTTTTGAAGGAAATAAATACCTGAATTTTTCACCCGAGTATTGGGGATTAAGGGCAATCTGACATGATTGTAGAAAGTCGGGAAATACATCATCATTTATGACACCATGATAAATACAGGCAATTCTGCCCAGTTCTTTATTTAACTTTTCAATTTTATCCACTAATATCTTTTGTGATTTCTCATCTCCGGGTCCCGAAATATGCATTAAATACTTATCAGGCAATGCTGCTGCACATTCCACAGCCTTATATGCTCCCCCTTTTGTTTCATCAATCGAACCTGCATAGACTACATTTATTTTATCATTTTCAAAATAAGGTTTGTCCGCAATATGGGCTGGTAATAAGTAATTGCCATAAACTATAGCTTTAACCTCAGGTCCTAAAATATCAGCAAGAACATCCGAAACTGTGATATAGCTATCTGCACTGTCGATTAATTTCTGTTCCCATTTATGCAAAATACTTTTATTTTCCCAGATTTTACAGTAAAATTCTTCCACCTCAAGAATAAGATGAAAACCTCTCAATCTTTTTGCCAGTCTGATTGGCAGCGATAACCACTGAACATGATATACGATAATCTTCTCATTTTTCTTCACATTCTTCAGTAACCAAAAAAACAACCAGATAAGCGTGAAAACAATTTTAAAATAATCTGTTATCTTCTTACTGGTTGTAAATGTGGGACAAAAGGTTATCTTTTTTTTCGAATAAATTTGAATAGTTCCGCCCTTTTGTACTGTTGCTTTCAGACGACTACCCGATGACCAGGAAGGAGATACAATATGTACATCAAAACCGGCCTGATTGATAGCATCAGCAATATAATCCATTTTATTAATGGCTGCCAGAGTTGACACCCTGCTTTCTTTTGCATCAGGCAAGTCGTAAAAACCAATGTACTTTATCTCATTATCCATAATTCAGATTGATCAGTAATTTTCTCCTAACGGCATATCCTGCCAGAAAAATTTATATTCAAAAGAACTGTTAGTTCTGATAAATAATATAATTAACAGGATGTAAATAAATAAAGATACTATTTTCCTCACTTGTATCCCTTTGTAATTATACGATTCTATCAGATATGGAATTATGATTATTATAAAGAATGAGAAATACATGACTATTCTCATTGCATTCGGATTGACAAAGGTCAGAGGAGTAAGTATTATTGACAAGGCGAAAATATTAAGAATTCCCTGAGTTTTTTCGTTTATTCTCAACAAATCCTTGTTTTGCAACAGAATAAAGAAACCTAATAACATTAATAAAGACGAAAAAACATAGGTTCCGGCTCCTTCAAATTCATCATAAAGTTCGTAACCGGACGAAGATATCAATATGCTAAAAATAATATTTTTCAATGCAAATATTATTGGAAACACTAAAAAGGAAACGATATAAATTGATTTTGTATATTTAAATGGATAAATAAAATATGCGAGAATAAAAATTAAAGAAGATTTATGTAGAGTACTGGCAAGTAATATAAGTAACAAGACGGGAATAAATTTTCTTTTATCAATCCAGTAAAATGAAAAAACACACAGTGACATGGCTATGGTTTGCCTTATTCCTGTTATGGAGTAAAATGAAAAAAACATTACCAAATAAAAAACATAAGCAGGTATCAGCTGTTTGAAATTTGTAGTAAATTTCATCAGGAAAAAGCCCAGACTGGAAAACCAAAGAATAGCTACAAAAAATAAATACACCTGGTAGTTACCCGAAAAAATCTGAAAAAGCTTCACTGAAATTTCGTAACCCGGATCCTTACCGATACCATGTTGATAAAACAACAAGAATTTTGCAAATAAAAAATTCCATTCCTCATATTTTATATCATCGAACCACAAATAATAAGCATAAGTATCGGGACCCACGGCCCAGTTTCTTAATCCGGATTGCAGAATTAACACAATTGAAACAATAATTACATATATTATCCTGATTTTGTTAGAATTACAATCAATTTTATGATTTATCAGAAATAATCCACCAATGATTATAATAAGCAATAACACAACTGAATTAACTAACATATTAGTTTAGATAAAGTGTTAATAATAAATTTATGTTCTTGTTTATATCATACTTTTCCATTACATAATTTCTGCACTTTTCTGAATAGCTTTGTTTACTTGCAGCAACAATTTCTGATATCTTGTTCACTATTTGCATAATATCGTTATTCTCGATAACACTTCCGCACTCCACAGAGCCAACGACCTCTGAACATGCAGTAGAATTAAATACAACAACAGGTGTTCCACACGCCATTGCTTCCCCTATCACTAGACCAAATGTGTCTTCAGTGGAAAGATGTAAATATACATCAGCCACAGAATATATCTCAGCCATTTTTTCCTTTCCCGAAACATAAGGAACATACAAAATGTTCTTTTTTTTAACCTTGGAGTTAATTTTACCAACAACAAGAAGTAAGTAATCATCAGTCAATACATCGGACAGTTGCAGAAGTTTTTTAAATTTCTCGTCACTTTTATTCCAGGCAGCACTGACGCATAAAACAATTTTTTTTTCTTCGGGCAGGTTCAGTTCTTCTTTGACACTTCCTTGGATATATTTAAATGTCTCATGATCAATCCAGTTATAAACACGTTCAACCCTTTGTTTCCCTAAAAGCAATGATTGTTTGGCTTCATTCTTCAACCAATCTGAGACACATATTACGTGCAGATTTGGTAACATTGAATACCACCTTTTTTTATCAAAAAACATTTTCTCTGATTGATCAAGTAACATGCTGGGAGGATATTTATTCACCTGAGGACAAATGCTACATTTTTCTTTCCACTTAAAACACTTCACATCGGTATAATGTGCACACTTTCCCGTATAAGCCCAGCAGTCGTGCAACGTCCAGAAAATTTTCCCTTTAAAATCTTTCAGAAAATCAAATAACAGCTCCAGATTTAAATAATTACCATGCAAATTATGTAAATGAATTATATCCGGGTTTTCCTCTCTTATTTTTTCAATTAGTTTTCTTGTCCCTTTTTTAGTAAAGTAGCCCTGTAACCCCAGAACTCTTGATCCTATATTATGTAGATGATTTTCAAATGTTCTTCCTATTTTGTATGAATAGGAATATTGGGTGCTGCCTTGTCCGTAAGCTATGATGCATTCATGTTTGTTTTCTAGCAAATATGTAGCAATATCTGTACATATTCTGCCCGTACTCCCAATTCCACACACAGTATTAATCATAAATACCTTCATAGCTAACTCTGAACTTTTTTAGTGTTTTGAAATGTAAATATCTACATGATTAGTGCGAAACCATTTTCTATCATATTATACTTTTTAGACCTATTCTGTTAAAGCCCAAAGTTTGCAAAATTAATAAAAAACTACAATTTTTGGACAGATTCCACAACTTATTAATATTCAAAGTGTCATTTATTAACACAATTATTAACACAATGAAGTTTACACCGGATACTTTCAATCTTTACGTTTAACCGATTGCTTTCCGATATACACACCCTGTTATCACACTCAGCTATATAATAAATGCAAAACAAAATCATAATCATTCAATGAATGATAAGATATAGTTGTTTTTCAAATCATTATTCAATTTCATTTCATAATATTCCGCAAAGCATCCAGTTGCCCTTCTCCAATTTAATTCCTACACGATTTCACAATCCCCTGTCCTGATTTTTCCCAGTTTCAATAAACTATTACCGTCCTGTTACGTTTTAAAATATAAAAGAGTATTAAATCAGGTTTAAGTCAAAGAAGCATATTTAAGTGAGGTATATTGCAGGATTAATTCCTCCGGCTGTATAATCAGCACTGAGAATAAATAATACCGAATGCTGAAACCGAAAAAAATCAGAATTGAAAAACCGGAAATTGACTACAGTTCCTGGTTTATCGATTTGGGAGAACTGACCATCTTTACCCAAAAGGTACTGAAACAGTTCTTCAGACCACCGTTTGAGAACCGCGAGCTGATTAAACAGGGATATTACATCGGCTACAAAACGCTTCCTCTTATCAGTATTACCGGCTTTATCATGGGGTTGGTACTTACCATGCAGATACGCCCCATACTGGTGGACTTCGGTGCTACATCGCAATTGCCCGGTCTGATTGCTGTTGCCATCGTTCGGGAAATAGGACCTGTCATCACCGGATTGATCTGCGCCGGAAAAATAAGTTCTGGTATCGCGGCGGAGATAGGCGCCATGAAAGTTTCCGAACAGATTGATGCCATGGAAGTGTCCGGAACCAAGCCTCTTGGTTTTGTGGTTGCTACCCGGGTACTCGCCACCACACTGCTGGTTCCTTTGCTGGTCATTGTAAGTAATACATTCGGACTGTTGGGGTCATTCATAGCACTTAATATGAGTGAAATTTTCACAGTTACCAATTTCATAAACTCTGCTTTTGATACCATACATTTTTCAGATATAATTCCGGCTACAATCAAAACCATCTTTTTCGGTTTTTTTATCGGACTTATCGGGTCCTACAAAGGTTATCAGGCATCGCAGAGTACCGAAGCTGTGGGACTGGCCGCCAACGTGGCTGTTGTTACCGCTTCGCTGAACATATTTGTTATTGACCTGCTTGCGGTACTGGTTACAAAATTTTTCGTAAGCTATTGAAACAATTCTTATAATGGACACTGTTATTGAG
>JAFNAU010000076.1 GCA_017860335.1 Bacteroidota bacterium | reverse complement strand
AAATCCCCCTCAAGGGGACTTCGGCAGCATCGGTTTTATAAGAATATGTAAACAAATTTCAGGACGACACAACCCTCATTCGTGACATTCGTAAAATTAGTAGTTAAAAAAATATGAGTTCAAAGCCAGATCTCCCTCTTTTTGTGGAGAGGGGTGAAATAAGTCTCAAAGTTGCTAAAATGTTTGCGGGGAGAGGCCAAAAAAAAGGCTGTCCCAATGTTGGGACAGGCAGTTCCGACCACAGGAAACCTGAGTATTATAGGGCGTTTTTTATTTTTATTACATTTGTCTCTCGTTCAAGTGAATAAGTTTTACTTTTCAATATACAAAGTTCATAAAGTTGTAACGCTTTCTCAAGATATTTTCCCGAATTGTTCGAGTTGTCGTTAAACCCTATCTGAGAAATACATTCAGCCAAAAGTTCTATATTTTCGACACTAAAACCTTCAAAGCTGCATATATATTTATCTGATTCTTTTTTGTTTAAAGCCAAAAAAATGTCAAGGTCAAAATCTGTTTCATTTAACAACATTCCTTTTGCCGCTTCAATTTGACTATCAAGGGTTATTGCTGTGTTATCTTTACCTCCAAAGATTTTTTGTCGAATAGCTCTCATTATCAATCCGATTTTTTCAATCTCTCTCAGTAAATAGTCTTTCTGTTCCATTTGTACTTTTTATTAACTGATATGCTGTCTCTTAAATTTCCTTATAAAGGTCAAGGCTATGGGTATTTTGCGGTTTGCGGGAGCAATACCTGACTTACATGCCGGATTTTGCAGACCGCAGGAAGCCTAAGTATTAGCGGGTGGCATTATTTTATTCTCTTTCCGATATAAAACATATAACCATAGTACGCTTTGTATTTGTAATATAATTCTGCTTCATATCGCTGGGAAGAAGCAAATTCTTCTGCTGTTTTGTTGCCCTTATGTTTTTTTATAAAGGTATCAATATTCAAAGACTGCTTTCTGTAATAGTCGGTCCAAATAGTTTCAGGTAACATATAGGTAGCAACCGGCAAATAACCTGCTTTTTGCATTTGTGCAACTTTATTTGGGATTGTATCTATTTCCGGATAAGCTTTTTGCCAAAATTCCTGAATTTCATCAGGTCGTTCTTCACTAAACCAGGTGTTTTCTGTAATTGCAATATATCCTCCAATTTTCAAAAATTTTCGCCATTCATTTAATCCACGCTCAAATCCAATGTTATAGATAGAACCTTCAGACCAAATCAAATCCAATTCTTCTTCGTGAAACGGAAGATCTTCCATATTCCCGACAATGCCTTTTACTCTATCCTGAAGATTTTGATTTAGGAAATTTTGATTAAATTTATGGATAAAATCCGGCCATACATCAATTCCAATAATTTCGCACGGCGTGTTTTGTCCTAATATCATTGTTTGACCGCCAGTACCGCAGCCAATATCGGCAATTTTCGATTTTTCGGTAAGACCAGTTATAAAACTCAGCGCTTTAAGCGTTTCTTCGGCATTGCCGGGACCTTGTCGTTCAGTATTTGAAAAATATTCATAAATAATATTTAAGTCAAAATCGTGAATGGTGTGTTTTTCGTTACTCATAATTTGTTCTCTATAAATTTATTTCATTTTCAATTTTTTGTGCCGTATGTTTTGCTTGCAGCCTAATATAATGATATTTTTATACCCCATTTTAGTGTGTCAAAGTTAATTAAAAGTGTTACAATTGCAAATAAAAACAAAATTTATTTAATGCACCAATAAGAGGGATAAATAAACCCGATGTGTTTTTTTGAGGGTTAATGCTTAATGATATTTCCTCTGTCAATCTTTTCATCCTCTGTTTGTTTTTTGTACAGTTCAACAATAAAATATTACCCGATTTAACAAATGATAACACCCTGTTAAAATCATTTTTATGCTGTTGTCATTTGGATTTTTAGACGTTTTGCTGATCCTTTAACTTGATTTCGTTTAACGGATGCATGTGAATAGAAACATTTCCCAATGGTTACCAGAACGATATTCTCTTGAAGAATAATATTTTAGAAAATTTAGGAAAATAAGTGGGGGACAAGCGACTTCCCAGTCGCTTACTTTGATAATTAAAAGCGGCTGGGTATTGAAAATCGACGTAGTCAAACCTCTTGTCCCTTATTTGTTAAACGTTTAACTGAGGTCATCACTCACATTTTGACGATTATCACCGAACATTTAAAATATACAAATTAATAGTATCTTTGCAACACTATTTAGTGTTTAAAGTACTTCATGAGCTATTCCAAAAGTTATTTTTCAACCCAATTTAATCTCTATTACCGCCCGCTCTGTCTGTATGCACTCCGACTGCTGGATGATACGGATGAAGCAGAAGATGTGGTGCAGGATACTTTCGCTGCGCTTTGGGAAAAGAGGGAAACACGGATTGAAATTGCCGATATGAAGTCTTATCTTTATACCGCTGTAAGGAACAACTGTCTGATGAAATTGCGAACTAAAAAGGAATTTGACGATGTCAATGAACTTCAACTGGTTGACGAAAACATACAGAATGAAGATATAGCCAGAGCTGAATTGGAAGCTAAACTCTGGAAAATGATTGACGAACTCCCCGAACGTCAACGTGAAATATTCCTGATGGCAAAGCGTGATGGGATGGCTTACAAAGAAATAGCCGAAGAAACCGGACTTTCAGTCAAAACTGTTGAAAATCACGTAACAAGAGCGCTTAAATCCCTCCGACAAAAAGACCCCAACACATTTTTATTCTTTTTTGCGTAAAAATCTTTCCCCATGCTGTGAGGGATTTCTTGTTTTTTGCATCTTAGGTTATATACAGTTAACCAACTTAGCAATATTAACATGCTCAGTAACGAAAATAATCTTGAAAAAAGTGTCCGATTTGTAGCCAGACATTACAAGCCCGGAATATTCAATTCAGAAAACAGTCTGGAGAAAATCACCGGAGAAAGGAAACGGTTTATACTTCGACCTTTTGTTTGGAGTGGAGTAGCAGCCGTAGCCGTTGTTTTGATTATTGCCGGAACGATTTTCCTGCAACCGGAACAGGGAAAAACGCTTACAGCAGATGCATTTACCACCATCTCTGTATTGCCCGATGAAACAAAAATCACCCTGCAACCCGGCACTACACTGGCTTACGACAAAAATTTCGGAAAAGTAATGCGTCGTGTTAGTTTATCCGGTAACGCTTCGTTTGAAGTTAGTCCCGATAAAGAAAAACCGTTTATTGTACATACACCGGCAGCTGAAATTACGGTGTTGGGAACTATTTTTGATGTGGTGAGCAATGAAAATTCAACACAGTTGGAAGTTCATTCCGGAAAAGTGAATTTTGCGCCTGCCGATTTTCCGGTATCTTTTATCTGCACAAAGGAAATGAAGGCCAACTTTGATGTTGAACAAAAAGAAATTACGATATCGTCGACTGAAAGCAGTTGTACGATTAATCAAACAGAAAACCGGCTTGCGTTCAGCAATTCGGCGCTGGGCGAAGTTTGTCGGATATTGCAACAGTACTATAATCAGCCGGTTAGTTTAACCGAAAACGAAAGAAACATTCGTTTGACTTCCGGTTTTATCGATAAAAATATCACCGAAATAATCCAAATCATCAATCTTACGCTCGACACACACATTGAACTTAAATAATGAAACGCATTTTATTACTAACTTCGTTGATCACCGTATTTTATTTCGGAATATCTGCCCAAAACAACCTGTCATTTCAGTTTAAAAATACACTCATTGTGGCTGCATTGACTGAAATAGAGAAACAAAGCGGTTTTACATTTTCATACAATCCGGAATACCTAATAAACTTTCCGGATGTTACTGCTCAATTTAAAAACAGCTCACTGAAAAATGTGCTGGCTGTTTTATTCGACCGGACTGATATTCAATATTTAATCAACGAACGGTACATTATCCTGAAAAAACGGCCGAAAACATCCAAACGCAGAACCATCAGCGGCTATATTTACGACCGCGAAACAACAGAAACGCTTATCGGTGCAAATATCTTCGACCGAAAGTCGGGAAATGCAACCGTGAGTAACAATTACGGATTTTACAGTCTGACAGTTCCCGACGAAATTACTGAATTACAGGCAAGTTACATTGGTTACGGCACACACTCTTTTCAGATAGAAAATATTGATAAAGGTCCATTCAATATTTTTCTGAAACCATCTCTGTCACTGGATACGTTGGTGGTGGAAGGGAGCCGTGTTACCAACCTGCGAAGTACCGACATTGGAAAATTAAGCATGAACGCATCGGAGCTGAAATCGGTGCCTTCATTTTTGGGCGAAAGTGATCTGGTGAAAACACTGCAACTCACACCCGGCGTGACGGCAGGCACCGAAGGCATTGCGGGTATGTATGTGCGCGGTGGAAATCTGGATGAAAACCTGTATCTGGTAGATGGAAATCCGGTGTATCACGTCAATCACATGCTGGGAATTTTTTCCACGTTCAATACTGATGCAGTGAAGTTGATGAATTTTTACAAAGGAAGTTTTCCGGCACGTTTCGGAGGCAGGCTCTCGTCGGTGGTGGAAATGCGCATGAACGACGGCGACAGTAAGAAAATTGGCGGTACTATTTCGGTTGGGTTGCTTTCTTCGCGGCTCAACCTGAACGGACCCATTTTCAAAGATAAAACCACTTTCAATGTTTCCTTGCGACGCACGTATTTCGACCTGTTTACTACTCCGTTGATAGCCCTGATCAACTATAATAACAATAAGGGTGGAAATGACAATTATTCCGAAAAAATGAAGATGAATTACAATTTTTACGACCTGAACGGAAAAATCAGTCATAAATTCTCCGACCGAAGCCGGCTTTTTCTAAGTATTTATGCCGGAAATGATAAAATGACCGGACATTACACTACAGAAAGTAAAGAAGACAAAAACGAGCCGAGAGAAAACAACACTTCTTCTTTCTACGTTGATAATAGCAACGACCAAAAAGTAAATATTGCCTGGGGAACGAAACTGGCTTCGCTCAACTGGGCATATCAGTTCAACAACAAACTTTATTCAAGCAGTACACTGATATTCAGCCAGTATAATTCCGACATCAGCTCATCGGAGAAAGAGGCTTACAGTTATACGCCCAAACCTTCAACCGGTCTCACCGAAAAGAAGGAAGCATTTTCGAAAACATCTGTTTATGGCTCGGGAATTACCGATGTTGGAGTAAGAACGGATTTTGATTACACGCCCGTTCACAATCATTACATCCGGTATGGCGCAACGCTGATTAATCACTTTTTCCGTCCGGAACATACCCAGGTGGGGGCGCTGGAAGATAATGACGGCAATAAACTTGAAAAAGAATTTACCTATGCCAACGATAGCGTAAATGTCTTTGAAACATCGCTTTATGCTGAAGATGAAATGGATGTAACGGATAAAATCAAATTAAATCTGGGCGTTCACCTTTCCAATTTTAATGTGGAGAAGAAAAACTACCTCAGTTTGCAGCCGCGTGTTTCCGGACGTTATT
Source organism: Bacteroidota bacterium (assembly GCA_017860335.1). GTDB lineage: Bacteria > Bacteroidota > Bacteroidia > Bacteroidales > Paludibacteraceae > UPXZ01. The sequence continues at coordinate 2,654 of JAFNAU010000076.1, read as the reverse complement.
TATTGAACAAAACTCTTTCTCTCAAAGCTTCTTACGTTCAAATGAGCCAATATCTGCACCTGCTGCAAAGCAGTTTCCTGAGTTTGCCCAATGACCTGTGGATGCCGGTTACAGCCAATGTCAAACCGCTTGTTTCGCATCAGTTGTCGGGAGGAATTTACTGGGATTTCAGAAAAATTAATTTTTCGATGGAAGGGTACTACAAAACATCCAAAAATCAGATGGAATATAAAGAAGGTGCAGAACTTTTTTCGGTTGGGAAAAACTGGGAAGAGCGTGTGGCGCAGGGAAACGGCAAAGCGTACGGCGTGGAATGGATGGCTGCCAAAAAACAAGGAAAAACCACCGGTTGGGCTGGATATGCGCTTTCTTGGGCTACACGCCATTTCCCGAATGGGGAAATCAACGGGGGAAAACCGTATTATGCAAAATATGATAACCGCCATAAAATCAATATTGTAGTAAACCACAAATTCAATCGGAAAGTGGACATCAATGCTTCGTGGTTTTTGGCCACCGGGAACTGGCTCACGTTGCCACTCGAAAAATATTCGAGTTTGTCGTACCCACAGTACTATTATTCCGAACGAAACAATTACAAAATGCCGCCGTATCACCGGTTGGATTTAAGTATCAATTTTACCAAACAAAAGAAAAAAGGCACGCGAATATGGAATATAAGCATTTATAATTCCTATTTTCAGAAAAATGCATTTATAGTTCAGCCCATGGAAAGGGATTATTGGTCTGAGGGAGGTTCTGGTAATTATGTAAAAACAGAAAGCGAATACAGAAAGATTACCATTTTCCCGATTATACCGTCAGTGTCATATACGTATAAGTTTTAGCCCTCATCCCCTTCGGGATTTCACACACAAGGGGAAGAATGGGTTGTCAAAATTGTAAAACAGGTTAATTTCAAAATATAAAAACAATGAAATTCTTTTTTAAAATCAATAATAGATTTAATGTTAAGAAAAGCATACTGAATCCCCCCTTCGGGGGGTGGGGGGGCTTCTTTTTCTTCCTCATATTCGTCACTTCCTGTATCGAAACTGTGGATATTGACACAAAAGATGTAAAACCGAAAATCGTATTGAATGGCATTATAGAAGCGGATTCGGCCATTACTGTACGTATAAGCAAAACCTATCCGTTTACCAATGATTTTTACGAAAATCATGGACGCGGAAGTTCGGAAAGTACTGATACAATTGTTCCGAATTTCTTACCGCAAGCCAAACCTGTTCTTTATATCAACGATGTGCAGCAAGGTGAATTAAATTTTGTAAAGAACGATACAAGCTTTTCTAGCAATGGTTCTGTCTTCCATTCGGAATTTCGTCCAAAGGTAGGCGATAAAGTGAAAATAGAAGTATCGGCTTCCGGATTTGAAACCGTATGGGCTGAAACTGTCATACCCCAACCTATTCAAATTCATCAGGTAGATACAAGTACTTTTATTACCAAAGAGAATTACGGATATGTCGATGGTTATGTTATTCCTGACGATGCTAAATCACTGAATATGGCGTTGGGAATTAATATCGAAAATCCGAATAAAGAAAAAGAGGGATTTTACTCCATTGAAATATATCAGGAATGGATGATATATTATTATTGGATTGATGAACACGGTTGGATGCATCCTGATATCATCACAGGCAGCTATATGAACAAAAGAAATTTAGAATTAAATACAAGCAGGGAACCACTGTTTTCTGAAAATACAGAGGATCAGGTATTGCAATTCTTTCTGGAAGACGGGCATTCAAAAAGCAAGTTGTATTTCACCGATAAACAATTTGAAAACAAGCGTTATAAGTTAAATTTATCTGTTTGGGGCTATTATTTTCACCAGCAATACAGTTCAGGTTATGAAATAAAACCCGAATTTCACGATGAGCCACTGATTATCAGCATACTTTCAATGTCGCCCGAAATGTACCGCGCTTCCAATAATGATTACTCCGAAATGGATAATTATTTGCAGTTGTTTTCAGAGCCGGAAGTTACCTTTACCAATGTCCACAACGGCGTAGGCGTACTTGGCTCATGCAGCTCAACCAAAATGAAGGTGGTCATTCCGCGATATACAGGGGAATATTAGCTATATTAACGTGAGTTCGATGTAAGATATGCTTTTTAGTATGAAAATAAGGTAATAAGGTTCAGATCATATACAAATTCAAATGCTACTACTGTTGAAATATTAAAAATAAGGTCTTTTATCTCATCTAAGAATCTTATTTCTTTGGATAAACCTTAGTAGCAATCCGGAAAACCGGAATTAAAACCTTATTACCTTATTATTTATCAGCTTTCCATGACTTCTGGTATGGGGTTGTTTATTTCGAACTCACGTTATATTAGTTTTACTCTTACGATTGAAAAGTTTTTTTTTAGTGTTTGTTTATTTATTTGCAAAAGAAGAAGCAGTGATATTTTATCTCTGCTTTTTCTATTTTCAACATTGTTGTCCGACAAAAACATAAAAATGCCTGTATTTTGCTGTAATTGAAACAAATAAGAATGTTAAGCCTCGTCGGGGCTTACTTTCCTCTCTTTACCAAATTGCTACAAATATTTTGCAACGCTGTTGCAAGAACAGCCACAGAGTGGCTAAATCTTTGTAGTAAGATGTAAAAAATTAT